>JAGGZD010000115.1 GCA_021162245.1 Dehalococcoidia bacterium
CAATAGAGCCCATCATAAAAGGGCAGACAACAAGAGCTGAATCTGGAATTTCTCCTATGTCTACCCATCCTACATTCTTCCCCTTTTCAAATTCAGAGTTCAGCGCGATCAACCCATCCTCAGGTGACCCCCCCTGTACTGAAGAAAGTAGCTCCTCTTACGAAGTCATTAACTGCTACTTCGTCTGCAAAAGCATAATTACTCATTTAAGCTTACCTCCTTTCTAATTTAAGTTTTTTACTCTTTCTTTCTCAGTTTATCCTGAGAGCCAATTCCGTATAAGCATCACCACCCTGTTTGCTATTGAGCAACCAGAGCCCCAACCACAACGCCACAACATACGGGACGAGGCAGGTAATATGCCAGTATATAGTCAACTTCATTAAATTATCCTGGTCAGGGCCTGCTGCCTTCCCATATTCTAAAACGGTGGGAGGTGTGTATGTCAATAAGTTTTGGGCTCTTGTCTGGGCTCTTTGTCAAACTGTGTGGAAACAGCTACGAGATGGTGTAACCCCCAGTAGCATTTTTCTCCAGTAAACCTCCACATTTCTTAAACCACAGGAGACACGCTTATATGTACAATTATTACATCAGCAACAAGATAAGAGAGGCTATATTGAGTGAGAAGGAGTAACAATTCGACCAGGTTGCTACAGGTAAACAGGAACGATTATTGAACAATCTGGGCTTTTGTGATATTTGAAAACCTAGCTAGATTTTCCTCTCTCCTTCACCATTGCACATTCTGGTTTTTGTGTAATCAGGTAACAAACCGCCACTTTGTGCAACACGAGATTCAAAAGCCGAGATAAGCGGACTATGTATCTTTTTCCTTATGGTGTAGCTGTGCCCGGAGTTTATAGTACTTGTCGATATACTCGTGGATCGCTATCACCACGGCGGCATGGCTCCAGGTCAGCGGTACTACGCTGAGCGGAGCATAGCTATACGGGTGAATTTGCTCAGCAAGAACGCCACTGGGGAGAGCACAACGCTGAGCCCAGATAAGGATTTGCAGAGCTGGTTTTAGCTCATCCACCGATTGAGCTCTGGCAATATGGTATTGTGCTATCCACATAGTACAGACAAACCAGGGATTACCGGGAACATTGGCGATGTCCTGACTGACTTGCTGATAGCGGTCGTTCTCATAGCGGGCAATGCCTCCCACCTCGGTTTTACACCAAAGTCGGTCTATGAGTTGCGTCATTGTGCTCTCGACAAGAGGATCAACAGATTGGAGCATGCCGAAGAGAAATGGGCCGCAAATACTGCTATCGATGGTATAATCCGGCTCCACTACACCACCAGCATCAACCTTAATCGAGCGTAAGAAGCGCCCTAACTTCTTGTCAAAAAGATACTCAATAGCAGCCTCTTTGATTTCAGCAGCAGCCTGACGGTACTGTTTCGTAAGCACTGCCTCACCAAACATTTCCGTGAAATTGGCCGCAGCTTGTAAGCCTGCCCAGACCGCAGCAACCGTAAAACAGTGAATGCCACGGTGTTCTTCCCAAAGGTCATGTGAGGGTGCTGGAAGGTTGGTATGAGACTCTCTGTAATCAACCATAAAGTCGGCAGCGTTCTTAATCAGGCTTCGATAATGGGAGCGGATGAACTCCACATTGTGGAACTTATTGTAGTGGTGCCAGAGGCTGTATATGACTAAAGCAGTTTCATCCTCCTGAATTGGCAGTTGCAGCTCACCATCACCATCTGCCCACGGCATCCAGTGGCTTGCCAGACATCCATCGGAGGTGTATTTATGAAGGAAGTAGCCTTCACTGGTGATGGTATTGGCACAAAAATCGAAGAACTTGTGGCTGACTTCATCATAGTTAGCCATGTCGAGGGCCTTAGCAGTGAAGGCGCCATCGCGACCCCACACATAAGAATAAGTATCCCCCAGAACCTCGGTGATGTCCGAGTCAGTGCTGGCGATAATAGCACCGCGGTTATCGATCTGCACGCGCATAGTGAGCAAGCTGCGTCGGTACAGGCCCAATATAGAAGTCGGCAAGTCGGCAAAATCTAGTGATTCCTTATTCACCCAGGCTCGCCAGTAGTCACGGGTGCGCATGACGAATGACTCGGGTCCGCGTTCGTGAACCATGGCATTGAGTTCCTCAACTCCGTGGAAGCGGGTACTTGCCACCAGCCAATGATAAATGGTTGAACTTCCCCTGGCGGGCACAGCGGTATCATAAAGCCCGACAACGCCCTCAGCAAACCCACACGCAAGAGGCGCCTTCCCCAATTCACCATCTTCGGCATCGTGCCATGCACTTTGTTCATGTTCCAATTTCCTGCTTCCAGTTGTCCAATCGTCAATGCCAATCCTTTTATTTACCTGGCCACCTGCCAGGAAGTAACGCCACTCTTTGTACATCACCAGTGCTCTCAGCCTCGGATGGTAGTAGATAGTATCGCCGATTTCATTGCCCAGAATCCGTGGCGCATAATGGAAGAACAGGCGTACATCGCGTGGGTAATCTCGGTGATTGACTATATGAACCCGCCTGAAAAAGATATCCCTGTGAAAGTCCACAACATCAGAGAAGGTGAGAGTGAGCCCTGTTGCAGGATTAGTAGCAATAACATGAGTGACCAGGCTCTCGCTTTCATAGTCCATTTCCTTCAGCCACTCGGGGTTATCAATCCATGCGAAGCTTCCGTCAACCCAGATGCCAGTACGCGACACACAACCCTCAGTATGGTTCTCCTTGCCAACACAAGGATAGTAGATATCCCGGATGTTGTAATCAGTGCCGAAATTGATGAACAGATTACCATTGCCTACTGGTAAGTCTCTGGGCATGTTAGTTGTTAGCTTACTCCTTTTCCTGGTTTAATGCACTCTTATAAGCATTTAGTGTTTTCTCAGCGACCGACCCCCACGAAAGTTTTCATGTAGCCTTCGTGGCACGCTCACCCGTGGTCTTTCTAAGTTCGAGTAGCTCAATACCTCATTATAAACGTCTATTGCTTTCTGAGTTACGCAATCCCACGAAAGTTTTTCTGCAGTCTCCCTGGCATGCTCACCCATGGTCCTTCTAAGTTCGGCATTTAAAAGCAGTAATTCGATTTTTGTTGCCAGGTCATTGACATCGGAGGGCTCTCTAAGTAGGAGGCCATTTACTCCGTCGATTATGACATCGGCAGCTCCGGCAAATCCGCTGGTGATTACGGGTAAGCCACTAGCCATGGCCTCGACAATGACCAGGCCAAAAGGTTCATATATGGTAGGAAGAACGAATACATCGCTAGCAGCATAGTATTCCTGAAGATTGTTGGAGTGAGGAACAAAGATTATTCTTTCCCTCACCTGCTTTAGCTCCGCAAACTGCCCATAGAATTTGGCGTCGCCGCTACCAACGATTAAAAGTTTGACATCCGGCTGGGGAAGTAGCGAAAGCGCTTCTATGGCATAAGATACTCCTTTTCTCTCCCAATCACCACCAGCCAGCATCAGTACCTGGTCACTACGAGATATGCCATACCTTTGTCTGATACTATCCCTGTAGAGTGGCCGATTTGCCGGGGTAAACATCTCCGGGTCAACCCCATTGGGGATTACGGTAATATTTTCGGCGGCAGCGCCATAATGACGAATGAATTCCTTTTTCATGGGCTGTGAAACCACGATATACGCTTTGCGACTATTGCACCTGAATATCAGGCCCTCAACAAAGGTAGCCAATCTACGATATATCCTGTAGTCAAGAGCTTTCAACTTTTGCAACACAGTCTTATGCGGTATCTCAATTATGTTTGACCTTTCAAGACGATAGCCCTCCCTCTCACAAAAATGGGAGGTGATAACATTAGTATAAAAGGCACAAGAATTCCCTGATGAATGGATGATATCAAAATCCCTTTTCCTGAGGAGGGAAAGAACGGCAAGGATGATAGTGCTGGATACCAGGAAGGAAATGTAAGCTAAGAACCTGGGATGGGTAAATGCTGTCACCCTATAATACTTAATTTTGGATAGGTCGATTCCCTCGATAGTGTGTGAGAAAACCGAAACCTGGTGGTCTTCACAAAGCCTTTCGATCAGGGCAGCGGCGACCTTCGCCGGACCTGCATGATGATGGACACCAGGCGCAATAAAAGCAATCTTCAAACCCACCCCCATAAAGGGCCCCTACCAGAGGGGCTTAGTGATAGTCTTTCTATAAGAGAACACCAGTTTTTAGCTTAAAGGGCTAACGCCAACTCCTCCACATTGGCCACTGCTAACATGGCGCTTACCCCCTCGTACAAATATTATACCACAATGGACATGCTGCAAATTGAAACTAACTCTGTGTCAGCTACTGCGCAAGGGTTCGAGCCCAAACAAAGGGCGTAAAACCCTCTCCTACTCTCATTCAGTTAGAAGTTGGCGACCAGCAACTTAACTATCAACTGATTAACTGGGTATTAGAGAGTATAACCCTCCTACGATACAAATGCATAATCAGGCGGTGGGTGTGTCCAGTAGCATCTCCAGCCGCCAAAGCCTTTACTTTAGCTTACTTTTTCAGCTGCTTGCCTATGCTGAACGCCTCGCCTACAGACTTACCGAATTCCACGTACTGGTTCGCCGGGTCGACAACCCAGAGAAAAGGCTTGATTTTACTTACATCGGGCTCGCCATCAGTCAGACATGAGTCTGTACAGTAAACCTCTTTAATCTGTGCCACGACCATCTCATGGCTTCCCAGGTTTAGAATATGCACAACACGGCACTCAAGGTTTACAGGGCACTGGCTAATCAATGGAGCATTGGCGAGCTTGCCGTAAAAGACGTCGAAGTTGCAGTCAGCTACTTTATCGGTCTTTCTACCTGATACAGTTCCACAATAATCTGTTTCCTTTACCAGGTCCGTGGAGGGAATATTCACAGAGAATGTGCCATTCTGCTTAACGCCCTTGAAAGTATGGCGCTTGTGCTGGAATGCAACGGAGAGCATGGGCGGTGTGCTGTTTACAATCCCGCACCAGGCATATGTGGAAAAGTTGGGCTTTCCATCAACGTCAGCTCCGACAATAACAGCGGGGAGTGGGTAAAGAAATGTACGTGCACCAATAGCTACCTTGGCCATATGAAACAACCTCCTATGTATCAAGTTTTGGTACTCATCCTGGTTTTCCTTTTACCCAAAATAGTAACTCTACATCAGGTTGAAGTACCTTGCCCAACATTATAGCTCAGATGACCCTACTTCAAGAAACATGGATGAACACGCTGTCAGCAACTCTAACTTAGCCTGCGATGCAACTGCCATGGGCAGGCGCCAGTTAGAGGCAGCACGGAGATAGATTTCGACAGCTGTGCTGGAGATGTATGGGTGAAAGATGCTTCCTGCCCTGAAAATCGGCCTGCGCCCGACCAAAATGCTATTGACATAGCTTCGCCCCCACAGCAATAATATAGGACGTTTGAGATTGGGAGGAGTAATATCATGTCAATGGCTTATTGTATGAAGTGCAGGAAGAAAGTTGAAATAAAGAATCCTCAGCAGGTTAAGCTCAAGAATGGCAGGCCAGCCACCAAGGGCGTTTGCTCCGTGTGCGGAACTAAAGTGTTTAGAATGGGGAGTTTATAGACACCATTAGCTCAACGGAATACGAGCATCACAAAAAACGCTAGCGGAGAATAAAGGGAATAACTATGGCGGTCACGCCGGTAAAAAGAACGGCGAGCATGAACAGGTTATATCTTGTGGTGTAATCACTAAGAAGGGAGGAGTCATAGTAGCCTTCCACTCCCTGGTCTTTATACATTTTTAACAACCCGTCCAGCAGTTTCTTCCTCATCTGCCGGCCTCGAATCAGTCCGAGTTCGGCAACGAAATTGACAACTATTATAAGGGCGACAAGGATAAACATTACGATTGTCTCGCTAGTGTCCCTGCTCGAACCAGAGATTGCGGAATTTATGCCAAGAATTATCAGGTTTAGAAAGATGGCCGTAATAGCAAAAATAGTATCAGTATGGGCATTAGCCTTTAACTCGCCAGTAATGTGTTCATGAACTCTCTCAATCATATTTCCTCCTCTTGCAAATTGCTGATTTCAATAAAATTTTCATTCTCGGCCAAAGCGACGATAAAGAAATACAAACAGCACAATGACCAGGGCACCCACTCCTAATCCAATCCACCGCCAGGGGGAAAAGGCATCTTCTACACGTAAAATAGTGCTTGTTACCGCTCGTGTTTGGTCTGCCTCAGCAATTAGTGTCAATGTGTAGTCATCTTTAATAGTATTCTTGCCAGCTACTACATGGACACCAATGCTTTGATGGCTGTCGGCAGCGAGGTAATCTATGCTTTCAGGAGCAAAATCAACAGTCCACCCTTTTGGTTTATCAGAGAACAACTCTATATTAGTAATCGCTTCATCACCGGAGTTCTCGATTTCCAGGTATAGAGTCTTACTCTCCCCGGGAGTTACCTCGCTATAATAATACCCCGGAAGCAGCCTCAAAGTTAGCTCGGCTTTATTGGCCTGGGCT
Organism: Dehalococcoidia bacterium; assembly: GCA_021162245.1. GTDB lineage: Bacteria > Chloroflexota > Dehalococcoidia > GIF9 > AB-539-J10 > JAGMDB01. The sequence continues at coordinate 6,509 of JAGGZD010000115.1, forward strand.
AATATCTGACAGGGAAGTGCCACAAGCACCAAGCCCACTACCATCAATAACAGACTCAGAAACTTCCAGTTAATCCTCATTTCTATTGCTCCTCCTTTTCCCCTGCAAAATATGGCCTTACAACGATTATAAACCTTTTTCAATAACTATCAAATGGCTATTACACAAATCGTCAGAAAGTACACCCCGGCATTTGTAGGGTTGCAGGTGGTGCCATAAGCAGTAGCGATACACTCAACTGGTTAGAAATGATGGAATGGGTGACATTGTTTACTTTCTCCTAAGACGCGGTATCCACATTGGCACTTCCCTCATATACTGCCCATATTCCTCACCAAAGCGCGCAAGTAATAATTTTTCTTCGTGACGTGAGATGTAATGCAAGAATCCAATAGCAATAACCCAAATCACAACCGCCGCCAGTGACATGTTCAGCATTAGTAAGCCAAGATAAAGTAAAATCTCGCTCAGGTATATTGGGTGGCGAACTACACTGAATACACTCTTCTTGATTACATCTGGTTTCTGCCTTTTTTCACCGAACACGATAGAAAGTCCCGTTTTTGCTAGATAGCCTGATAATATAAGCAGAACGAGTCCCAGAGGTATTTTGACACCAAGTGGCATGTACTGGTCGAGGCCGGTTGTGCGCTTGAAAAAGAACGAGTCGGCTATCCATATTGCCATAAACAGGCAGGCCAGTACCATCTGTCCCACGTCACTAATTTTATGTTCGCCGACAAGATCGTCCCGATGTCGTCGTTCTTTCCTGTTCGTAACCCGAGGTGGCATATCATCCCCCTTTTTGTTTATCGTTTCATGAGTGATTATGTCAAGTTCGTTAAGGACTCTAACTCATGGAGACATGAAATCATAGCTAATGCCAGCTACCTTGAGCTCTTCCGCTTCCCCTGAGTCGCATGTGTTCTCTTGCTGCCCACAGGGCATACCCTCATGCATTCTCCCGCACACCTCCCGCCGGCGCATGCATCCTTATCTGTAACAGAAGGTGGATCTAACCATATCTCATTCCAATTCAGATTCTCTTTCGGTGCCAGGACAGCTGTACCGGGGGCATCGACGCAAAATGCGCATGATTTCAGGCACAGTGTACAATCTCTTATGCACAACTTTTCTGCGATAATGGGATCTGGTTCCAGTTGCATAGTTGTTATTACTGAATTGAATCGCATTCTTGGGCCATATTCAGGCGTCAGGACAAGGTTATTTAAGCCAAACTCCCCCAGACCTGCCCTGACAGCAGCATGCCTGTGAGAAAAGAAGGCCCGGTAATCGGGGATTTTACTCATCAGCACATCATAATCCATACCGTAGGTTGCAGGGAAACACATCGACGGGTATCCACGTTTTTCCAAAAACAGGGCAATCGACAATCCAATCCGCTCTAGCCGTGTGTTCACCATGCTGTATGCTACCGTTTCATAGATATATTCCTGCACAGGCATCCTCAACTCCTGCGGAACCGTCCGGGAATTCATGAACAACCTATCCCTGTCTACGGCCGCATCCAGTAATCTTACCCCAACCGAAATCACCGACCTGGCACCCGGCATGAAATCGACAGGTGCGTGTCCATCTGGCGCGCCTGCAAAGCTCTCCACAGAGGCAATCCCCACCTTGGTTGCCCCTTCACTCAAGGCAATTTGCTTTATCTCGTCCTTCAACATTGTAGTCTCCTTTTCTAAGATTTTTGTGTTCTTCGCCAATGTCCCACATTTCCGAGCTATTCTACTTCTTCCCGTTTCCCTCGGCAAAAAGCCTCTTCAACTCTTATGTGCCTTCCTGTTAAGCTTTACAGCCATCGCCGCTGCTCCCTTTTTTCACCAGAGCACCTACAGCATAACCGGCACAGATAGAGGCCAGGATAGTAAATATAGTCAATATTACTACATATACCCAACCGAAGTATGAAATCATTATGGGCAGAAGAGGAAGTTTGATAGCCCTGTTACCCAGAAAAATAGCCGTAAAGGAATCCCTGGCTCCTTTCTCCCGCAGGTCTTTGAGCAAAGGATACCAGGCATAAACAGGGCCAGTGGAGATGATTCCTGCCACCGTTGATAGGATTACACCTTTAATACCAGCTCCTTCGCCAAGAAACTTTACAATCTGCGCTGGCTTCAAGAAAAGATTCAAGACTAGCATAAGGACAATAACCAGGCTAATCGGCACAATCATGTGGGAAAAGATGCTGCCGGTGTTTGTGAGGGCAATAGAAACCTTAACCGGATTAACGGCATATAATATCCCATAAATGGCCAGTACCGAACAGGGAAAAGGCAGCATCCGCATAATACGGCGTTGCCAGGTTAAAGCCTGTGGATTATTCTTTTCCAATAAATTCACCCCACAACGAGATTGAAAACTAACACTGTAAGAGTAGCTACACCCAACGCCAGAACAAAGGACACAGCGTTTCTAGCCAGCGCAAATCTCTTCCCAAGAGCCGCTATTTCGGCTGGCAATTGAATCAGGCCCACGGTAACCCATGCTAAGATGAATGCAGTCACAGCGAACAGGCTAACGCCAGATGACAGCAACTCATGCCCGATGATATAGCTATTGATTGGACTCCCTGCAGTAATACTGCCGAAGCACGCCCCCCAGAGGGTATCCAGTGCCCGGTTACCCGAGAAGATGGAGGCCATGAAACTTCTGGGAACAAAGGTGTTAAACAATCCCATGAGCATCACAACACCTGCCAGGATAGGTAACAGCATGCCAAACTGCTTGGCAGAAGTCTCGACCGCATTCTTGAAAAGCGCCTTATCGATCCTGGCCCATTTTGGCCTGTGCCCGAGCTCAGCCTCCTCGTGCTTGCCAAAATCACCTTTCTTATATCTTTCCACAAGTTCGCTTACCGTACCACTGAGGTCGGGAATCACTTCTATGCCATTGGCTACGAGATGATTCTTCGCAGTTGGGCTACAGTGCCCCGTCAAAACTACTTCAACACCTTTGCTGACAGCAAGGACAACGGCTTGCATGCCGGCACCACGTTGTACTGAAGCACCCGGGTTTGGCACTGCCTCAGACTCTCCACTTTTCAGGTCGATAATTACCAGGTACTTTGCAGTTCCAAACTTATGCGCTACTTTAGCTTCTACCTCTGCACTATCTGATGAAACAGCAATCTTCATAATTAGTCCTCATAGTTGAGCATGAAAGCTCTCAGGCATTGTATCAAAGATGCTGCTCCAGTTGTAGAGAAGCTTACTCATATCATTGCCATTAGCATGGCAAATTCGCCCGAACAAAAAGCTAAATCGTTCAGCAATTTATCACAAAGGACATTCAATCTTTATTTTCATGGCTGCGATCTTGCTTAGTATTTTGATGATCCTATTTCCTCCATTTTGCCAGTTATAGCAAAGACTGTTCGCTCGCAGATATTAGTTACCCTATCAGCGCTGCGCTCCAAATTATGAGCCACCCATATGAGACGAGTTGCCCTGGTGATAGTGCTGGGGTCTTCAAGCATAAAAGTGAGCAGTTCTCGATAGACCTGGTCATAGAGATTATCAACCTCATCATCCTCAGCGCTGATTTTCACAGCAGCCTCAGAATCACGGCCCACAAAAGCATCCAGGCTCCTACGGAGCATATCCATCGCCTTTGCTGCCATCCGAGGTAAATCAACCAGAGGCTTCAGAGGAGGTTCATCACCCAGCATTATGGTAATTTTGGCAATACCTTCAGCATGGTCGCCTATCCTCTCCATGTCAATGATAATATTCAAGATAGCAATGATAATACGCAAGTCACTGGCTACCGGCTGTTGGGTAACGACAACCTCAATACACCTCTCCTCGATATCCAATCGTTTTTGGTTAATCCTGGCATCATCGGCAATAACCTGTCTCGCCAATTCCAAATCTCGCTCCTTCAATGACTTAATGGAACGAGCAATAGCCTTCTCTACCATGCTGCCCAAAACCAACACTTCATCTTGAAGTCCCTTGAGATAATGGCTCAAACTTTCTCTTGGCATTACTCACACCTCCTTAGCCAAAACGGCCAGTGATATAATCCTCAGTTCTTTTATCCTTAGGGCGGCTGAAGATTTCGCTGGTTTTATTGTATTCCACTAATTCCCCGAGTAGGAAAAATCCCGTCCAGTCAGAAACCCGGGCTGCCTGTTGCATATTATGAGTAACAATGACTATAGTGTAACTTTGCTTGAGCTCTTGCATCAACTCCTCTATTTTCAATGTTGCTAAGGGATCAAGGGCCGAACAAGGCTCATCCATAAGAATTACCTCTGGTTCTACAGCTAGCACACGAGCGAGACAAAGCCTCTGTTGTTGCCCACCGGAGAGAGCTAGCCCTGATTTGCCCAGGTTATCCTTAACCTCATCCCACAGTGCGGCTGCCTTGAGGCTTCTCTCCACCACCTCGTCGAGGCTTGTCAGATGGTTCAGCCCTAGCATTCGGGGACCAAAGATAACATTCTCAAAGATAGATTTAGGGAAGGGATTAGGCTGTTGAAAGACCATCCCCACTCGTTTTCGCACCTCCACCACATCTATCTCTGGCTCATAAATATTCAATCCATCAAGAAGCACCTCACCTTCAAGATGAGTGTTGGGGATGATGTCATTCATACGGTTCAGTGTGCGCAGGAAGGTTGATTTGCCGCATCCCGATGGTCCAATAAGAGCTGTTATCTGGTGTTCCTTGACATCTAGAGTAACTTTTCTAAGCGCTTGAACTTTACCATAATAAAAACCAAGCTCTTTAGTCTGTATTTTAGGATCCATATCAGATTCCTCCACTCATTTTAGCTTGAAAGTGCTGTGAGAGCCACCTGGTAATAAAATTAAGAATGAGAATGAGTATGATAAGCACAGCCCCAGTAGCCAGTGCCTTATCTAAAGCGTTGGTCTCCATCGCCAGGTAGAAGACATGCACTGCCAATGTTCGTCCTCCAGAAAGGAATGAGGTTGGCATCGCAGCACTCCCGCCCATAGTTACATATAGACAGGCTGATTCAGCTACCACGCCCCCAACACACAGAGTAATACCGGTAATGATACCTGGCATAGCTGCTGGCAAGATTACATGGACCACCGTTTGCCATTTGGTTGCCCCCAGAGCTAAAGCCGCCTCTCGCTGATATTGGGGCACGGCCTTCATTGCCTCCTCAGCACTACGCATGAGAAATGGCAGGAGCAAGCAGACGAGGGTAAGAGCACCAGCCAGGATAGAGTAATTGAAATGAAGGGCTAAAACAAAGATAGCAAAGCCAAACAGCCCAAAGACTATCGATGGCACCCCAGCTAAGAGTTCCACGCTATAGCGGATGAGCCTGCTAAATTTGTTATCGGGGGCATATTCAGCAAGGTAAATAGCGGCACCTATTCCCAGGGGAATAAGAATAGCCATGGTGATGAGTATTAGCCAGAGAGTAGCAACGATGCAGGAGGAAATACCACCTTCTCCACTAAGCCCACCCTCAGGTGCTGTAAACAGAAATTCGGGACTGATGGCCGAAAGCCCTTTAGTCAGAACATAGCCAATGATGAACAGCAGGATGAGCACAGAAGCAACGCCCGCCGTCCAGATAGAGCTCCAGGCGAGCTTTTGAGTAAATTTGGGCGACAAGTTTATCATGTCATGCCCTCCTCCTGTAGGCGAGAAGTCCAATGCTGTTGATGAGCAGTACCAGAATAAAAAGCACCAGCCCGGTGGTAAACAGGGCACTCTCATGTATGCCAGTAGCTGAGGCCATCTCGACGGCGATGTTGCCTGTAAGTGTCCTCGCCGGCCTGAAAATACTGGCAGGGAATATAGGTGAGTTCCCGATAACCATAACCATAGCCATGGTCTCACCAATAGCTTTTCCTGTGCCCAGGATGACAGCGGCAGTAATGCCACGACGGGCGGCTGGCAGAAGAACATGGTGAATAGTTTGCCAGTGAGTGGCCCCTAAAGCGAAGGCCCCTTCTTTATACCGGGCAGGCACAGCACGAAGGCTGTCCTCGCTGATGCTGGTTATAGTAGGTAAAACCATTATTGCCAGCACCACAGCCGCTGCCAGCACAGAGGATCCCGAGCCAGTGCCGCTTAAGCGAGCTATCACAGGACAGAGAATAAGCATCCCCACCAGCCCGTAGACTACTGAAGGAATGCCCACCAGGAGCTCTACCGCCGGCCTTACTATGTTGCGAATATGAGGAGGAGCCACTTCAGCCAGAAAGATAGCACAACCTAGAGCCAGCGGCATGGCTATCGCCAGGGCAAGTAAGGTAGTTACTACCGAGCCGGCGAGCATGGTTAAGATACCAAAGGTATCTTTACTCGGATACCACTTCGCGCCAAAGAGAATATTAACTATCCCTAGCTCCTTAAGGGCGGGCAGACTTTCCTTCAGGATGAAAATAGCGATAAATACCAGGATTAAAAAGGCTACTACCCCGAAGATATAGACGACGCGCCTTGAGACACGGTCAACAAAATAGCGAGACATTACTTTCTCCTGTCAGCTTATTTCTGAGGACGGAGTGGCACAGCCAGCCTCGTTGCCACCCCATCCTTATACAAGGAGGTGAAAATGACTTACCCGACGCTGACGTAGCCCTCCTCCTCTACGATTTTCTGTCCTTCGGAACTCAAGCAAAAGTCAATAAATCTTTTTATCAAATCCTCAGTGTCTCCTTTAGTTATGAAGTTGAGGTAGCGGGTGACAGGATAACTTCCGCTGCGGCAATTATCCTTATTGCAGGTAACACCACCTATACTTAAAGCCTTTACTGATAAGTCAACATAGCCTATAGAGATGTAGCCAATGGCATTGGCAGTGCTAGCAACTTTTTGTTTTACTGCCCCATTAGAGGGAAGAAACTCAGCATTAGAAGCAATTTCCGCGCCTGCCATGACCTTCTTTTCAAAAACCTCTCTAGTCCCTGACCCTTCTTCACGACTTATCACTGTCCAGGTATCATTTGAGCCATTAGCGAAAATATTCTTTACCTCTTCCAGTGTCAGGTTAGCGATGCTGCTCGACGGGTGGACCACGATGGCAACGCCATCAGCGGCAACATGGGTTACTACCAAATCTGGCCACTGGCTTGCCTCGCTGGATTTAAGCTCCCGAGAGGCAGCGCCAATATCAAATGTGCCCTGGGCACAGCCCTTGACCCCAGCGCTGGAGCCACCACCTTGAACAATAATGTTGACATCAGGGTTCTTCGCCATAAATGCCTCAGCCCATTTGTCCGCTAGAGGCTGGACAGTGCTTGAACCACCCTCAGTGATAGTTCCTGATTGGCTATGGCCACAACCACCCATGACCAGGGCGGCTAAAATCAAGCCTACCAAGGGTACTAAAAATAATCTCTTTTTCATTCTGTGATATATACCTCCTTCTTAGAATCGTGGGTAATAAGAGCTAGACCAAGCCTTTCCATATTTCACCTCCTTTCCTTGTAAGAATTAGCCTTAACCAAACTCTTCATCCTGTTTTAAGTATAAAAAGGGGTGTTTAAGGTTTAGTTAAGGCTTTGTTAAAAGGAAGTAAAATTTTGTTTAAGTTTTGATTAAGGCTTAAGTGCTGCAGGCAGGGTGAAAGTGAAGGTTGCCCCTTTCCCCTCAATGCTTTTGGCCCAAACCTTGCTCCCGTGTGCTTCAACAACATGCTTGACAATAGCCAGCCCCAGACCTGTCCCGCCACCAGCCCGGGCCTTATCCGCCTTATAGAAGCGTTCAAAAATGTGGGGCAGGTCGTCGGCAGGAATACCAACGCCAGTGTCAGCTACTGAAACTTGAACACTGTTGCCTTCGGCTTTTGCCGAGATGTTAACCCTGCCGCCTGATGGGGTAAACTTGATAGCGTTGTGAAGCAAATTGACAAGCACTTGTTCCACCCGTTCTTTATCAGCCTGAGCTTCAGGTAGGCCTGATGGAATGTCTACCACAAGACTGAGACCTGCTCTATCCGCTTGAGCCTTAAGTCTTCCCACAGTTTGTGCCACTACTTCACCTACATCAATGGAGGCCATCTCGAGAGAAACCTCACCACTTTCAATGCGGTATAGCTCGCCAAGCTCATTTACCATCTGAGCCAGCCTGTCCGTCTCAGTATTTATTCTATTCAGGAAATCTTTAGTTACAACGGGGTCATCTACAACTCCTCCTTGAAGGGTTTCGGCAAGGACTTTAAGAGAAGCTACCGGCGTACGTAGCTCATGGGAGATATTGGAAATGAAGTCACGGCGCACTGCCTCCAGCCGCCGAATCTCAGTCAAATCCTGCAAGAGCACCACGCTGCCAGATTGCCCACTTAGAGGAGTGGCTATCACTCCTAGAAACTGCTTCCCTGGTTCAACTTCCACCAATCCTGTCTGCTGTTCTCTTGTGTTAAGACACCTTTGCAAAATATCATCTATCTCATGGTCATGTACTACTTCAATAAATGTATGCCCGAGTGCCTTATCTGGCGAAAGCTGGAATATCTTCTCCCCCGCCTGGTTAATCATGATTACCTTACTTTCACCATCAATGACAAGAATACCATCAGCCATATTAGACAGGATAGCAGACATCCTATCTCGCTCAGTGGTAAGCAAACCTATCATTTCCTTGAGTCTGACCATCATCTTGTTGAATGCTCCAGCTAAATCGCCAACCTCATCTCTGGAAGTTACTCGAATTTTTAAGTCGAACTCCCCTTCAGCCATTCTCTTAGATATTTGAGTGAGCTTTTTGACCGGCTCGGTAGTAGTCCTCGATATCTGTATTGCTAATAGAATAGCGATGATGGTAGCAATCACTGCGCCACCAATTATAATCCGACTTATATGCCCCAGGGATTTGTTTATCTCAGTTAAAGGAAGAGATACACGGGAAATACCAACTACCTCGTCATCCACTGTGACCGGAATAGCGACATACATCATGTCACAGCCCAGGGTAGTACTGTAACGAATACTGGTGCCGAGTCCGCTGAAGAGAGCCTGGGTCACCTCAGGGCGATTGCTGTGGTTCTCCATCACCACGGGCTTTTTATCTGAATCACCCAATACCACTCCGCCTTTATCAATAATGGTAATTCGTGAGTCAATCTGCTCCCCCAGCTTCTTAGCTAAGGCGTCAACATCCTCTGTCCATCCCCCAGCAAAATAAGGCTCACTGACATCACCTATCAACTGAGCCTGATTGGTAAGCTGCAACTCCAGGTTATTTAGGTAGTTACCACGGACAAAGTGCATAAGATAGGCACTGAGCCCCCCGATACACACTATAATGAGAACTATAAATGCGGTGGCAATCCGCCATCTGATGCTACGAAACATCCTTACTCCTCAAATTTGTAACCCACGCCACGCACCGTTAACAAATGTTGAGGGTGAGCCGGGTCAGTTTCTATCTTCTGTCGCAGCCACCGAATATGAACATCTACAGTGCGGGTATCTCCAGCATAGTCATAACCCCAAACCTTCTCCAGAAGATAATCGCGAGTGAACGCCCGCCCTCGATTCCTTGCTAAGAAAGCAACGAGCCCAAACCCCTTAGGGCTCAGAGTAAGGATAGAGTCACCCAGAGAGACTTCATGGCGGGCAAAATCTATTTTGAGGTTAGCAATCTTAATCACTGAGGACATAGTTTCCTCAGGAATCGCTTCCCGTGTCAGCATCTCCGCACGCCGTAACATAGCCTTGATCCGAGCCAGGAGTTCCCTCAAGCTAAAGGGCTTCGTCATATAATCGTCGGCCCCGATTTCTAAGCCAACTACCTTGTCAATTTCTTCCACCTTGGCAGTGAGCATCAAGATAGGCACAGTTGTTTCTTTGCGCAAGATGCGGCAAACTTCAAGGCCATCAAGCTTGGGGAGCATAATGTCAAGGGTAATTAAATCCGGTTTATCATTTCGGGCAAGCTCTAACGCCCGGATGCCATCAACAGCAGTAACCACTTCATAGCCTTCCTTGGTGAGATTATACTTGAGGACATCGAGCAGGGTTTTATCGTCCTCAACCACAAGAATTTTTCTTCCCGCCATTTTTGCTCTCCTTGTACAGTATAAAATCAATGCTACATCATATCAACTACAGAGATGGTAACTCTGGTGTACATTCCATCGATTTATCACCTGCCAGTTACGAACTTTATTGTGTTAATTACATCGTTGTTATCGTGAACCAGTGCTCAGGAGGGCATAAACCCTTCCCCTGCATTGCAACGTAAATGGGCAACCATGTAAAGTAGTGGCGAGATTTATCTTGTATTGGAACAGACTGTGTTTTGCGAAGGCTGAGATACACAGGTAACACTCATGGTATAATTAGCGATGAGGTTAGCCAGGGATATAATAGGATTAGGGGTAAGTTGGAGTGAAAAATTTATTGTCGCCCAATTTCCCAACCTTCAGATATTACATTAAGGAGGTTGGTTCATTGTCATAAGAACCATAAAGGAATCTACAATGAAAATTGAACAGGAAAAAACGTTAGAAGGACTCAAGGTCGCTATCCAGATGGAAACTGATGGCAAGGAATACTACCGGCGGGCCAGCCAGGAAAGCAGCGATGAGTTAGGTAAGAAATTACTGGCATCGTTAGCTGACGAAGAGGATGTCCACCGTCAAAAGTTCGAGGAGATATACAATGCCATACGAAATAATAAGGGCTGGCCGGTAACTGATTTCCAGCCCGACAATGGCAAAAAACTGAAAACCCTGTTTGCCATGGCAGTTGAGAAGATAGCTACCAGGGTAAAGGCCAGTGAGGTTGAGCTCGATGCCATACAAAAAGCCGTGGATATGGAAATCCAGACTTATGATTTCTACCAAAAACTGGGTAAAAATGCCACCTATGATGCTGAACGAGACTTTTACCAGTTGCTGGCTGCCGAAGAAAGAGAGCATCATCTGATTCTGCTTGATTACTACGAGTATTTCAAGGATCCAACAAGTTGGTTTGGTGCCAGGGAGCATGTTTCTCTGGATGGTGGTTAAACAATTATCTGTAGCTATAAGTTATGAATAATCTAGTGGAGGTATAAAACATGACAATACAAAGGCAAAACTACAGGTGCAATATCTGCGGTAATATTATCGAAGTACTGCACGCAGGGAAGGGAGAGTTAGTCTGTTGCGGGCAACCAATGGAATTACTCCAGGAGAAAACAGCCGATACTGGCATGGAAAAGCATGTGCCCATAGTAGAAACAAGCGCTAAAGGGATAAAAGTTAAAGTTGGTGATGTTCCCCACCCGATGGAAGAGAAACACCACATACAGTGGGTAGAGGTAATTACTGACAGTGGGGATTACCGCCAGTTCCTCAAGCCAGGGGGCAAGCCAGAGGCAGAATTTCAAATCAGAGCACAAAATATAGTCGCCAGAGAATATTGTAATATTCACGGTTTGTGGAAATCTAAATAAAGGAGGTACAAAAATGGAGGAAATTAAGGAGCAAGTAATCAGTCTCCCCCGACTCGGAGAACCTGCACCAGCCTTCGAAGCGGTAACCACCCACGGGATGCTTAAGCTGGAGGATTTTAAAGGTAGCTGGTTAGTTCTCTTCTCTCACCCGGCAGATTTTACCCCGGTATGCACTACCGAGTTCATCGCCTTTGCTGAAATCCATCCAGAATTACAGAAACGTGGAGTGGAACTTCTTGGATTGAGCGTTGACAGTGTCTCCTCTCATATTGCCTGGACACGCAACGTGGAGGAGAAAACTGGGGTAAAGATACCATTTCCCATAATCGCCGACCTCAGCAAAGATGTCTCCACTGCCTATGGCATGATTCACCCCGGACAGAGCAAAACCGAGACTGTCAGATGCGTATTCATAATCGATGACAAACAGGTTATCAGAACCATACTTTATTACCCACTGACAACGGGCAGAAACATGCAGGAGATACTGAGAATAATAGATGCCCTGCAAACAACTGATGCCAATGCTGTCGCTACTCCGGCCAACTGGAAGCCGGGTGATATGGTGGTAGTGCCACCACCTAACACACAGGAGATGGCTGAGGAACGTGTTAAGCAGGGATATGAGTGTGTGGACTGGTACCTCTGCAAGAAGAAACTGTAAGCAGTACAGGAGGGATATTATGTCTTGCATTAGCCCTGAGGGTAAGCCTACTGAGTCAGGCTCTAAAATGCTTCATGCTCTCAAGTCAGGGCTGAGCTCTCCCGAAGAAATTGCTAAAGACGCTGGGCTGCCTCTGTTCAGGGTGAGAAGCGGGCTCAGAGAACTGGCACAAGCTGACTTAGCTAACCAGAAGAATGATAGCTATGAGATTACTGAGAAGGGGAAAGAGCTAGTAAAATAACCATCTCAGTCAAGGCATAGTCTTATAGGAACGTCTTACTCCGGTAAGGTGACAATAGAATCGCACCATAAAGGGTAACTGTGGTAAATATAAGATGATTGCTTTACTTAACCAGGATCTTGAGGGCGAGCATGCCGCCATCATTTAGTATCCAACGCATGCTTATGCTATGGGTGAAAGAGAGATGGCTTGTGAGATTGAGGAGTTCAAGTTATCCCAGGGGGAACATCATATAAGTTACTTAAATCTGCAGCACCCTACTGAGGAATAACTTTGTGCGCTTATTGGTTGACGAGGCAAACATATCTTCGGGCGTAGATTCTTCTACAATCTGCCCTTCGTCTATAAAAATAACCCGGTTGGCGGCGGCACGAGCGAATCCCATCCTCCTTGTTTTTGCTGGCAAAAGCGTAACATAACTGGTTACCCACAGTCTACAATAAGCCTCTAACTTCATCAGCATAATCAGTCTCCTGTAGCCATTATAAACTACCCGGATGCTCTTCATACCTGCTATCAGCTATCAGTTGGCAGTTTAACTATCAACTATCAACTGATTATTGGTGACGTGGTTTGACGAACATCTAACATAAATATACAATGCGAGTTGAGTTTGGAAATACAAGATTAACGATCTTAAGGGAGGCAACATAATGAAAAGGATATTCATTCTGGCACTGGCAATTCCGTTTCTGCTTGACGGCTGTTCCCTGTTACCATCATCACTTCAAAATGTGAAGCTACCTGCAAATGAGACACCCGTCGCTTATATCGATGCCATAACGCCCCCGACGGCTACTGCAGGTGAGGACATTACCCTGGTGGGACATGGCACGGATGCCGACGGAACTGTTGTCGCCTACCGCTGGCGCTCAAACCTCGATGGGCCACTAGGCGTTAGTGCCTCTATCACCACCAGTGAACTCTCAGTCGGCGAACACGACATCTATTTCAAGGTCCAGGATAACACTGGAGACTGGTCCAGGGAAGCAGTAAACAGTGTGACTATCACCCCTGTGGAAGTCCTAATACCACTGGATATCGTCTCCTTCACCTCCAATTACGATACAATCCACCTCGGGGATACAGTAACGCTCAGCTGGGAAGTTGCCGGCGCCGATGAGGTTAGCATTGAGCCGGATATTGGTTCTGTTAACCAGGCCGGTATCATCGACATAACGCCAGAAGAGACAACCGAATACACACTCACAGCGACCAAAGGCAGTGAGACCAAGTATAATAGCACCGAGATTACCGTTCTGGAACCAGACAGCTATTCGGAAACTCTGTCTGTAGTAGAATCAAACACCAGCAGTATCTTCGGTGATGATCCACCAGCGCTATGGCCACCCGGCCAGGGCATATCAGTGGGTGATTTTTCCACAGACATCCCTGTCCAAGGCTTTGTCACCTTTGATATTTCGGATATCCCCTCCGATGCCATCATCACCAGCGTTGAAGTGGACTTTTCCAGTTATTCCACCGGCGGCACTCCGTTTGCCGACCTCGGTTGTCTCCGTGTGTACCCGCAAAGCTACGGCACCCTGAAAAAGGGCGACTTTTACACCGGCTCTGCAACGGGGTCAATATTAAGGTACTGCTCAGAAGCCGAGATTATGCCTCATGAGAGTGAGAGCGTCAGAGACGCTCTCCAGGATAGTGTGGGTCATAACCGCTTCCAGGTGCGTTTCCAGTTCAATGAAGAGGATACCGATAACAATGGTGACCAGGATTATATCCACTGGGACAACAACGAGCTGATATTGCATATCGAGTACGAATCCTATCAATGATGCAACACCTGTAATATAGAAAGGGTGGGTAGCAGTTATTATGTCAAGCTACCCACCTTTCTCCTGTCGCCTTGCGATGTCCTTCCCCCCTGTTAGCAGTTGGCGGTTAGCAGTTTAATTGCAACATAAATGCATAATCGCCAATCGCGCAAACGAGCATGCCCACTTTAATCATCCAATCCAAAAGGTGTAAAATGCAAGGCGCAGGGTAGTTCAGACAAACACATACGCCCAGCATATATTAAACATGCTTATTTGCCATAAAGAGGGTGCCTCATGAGTTTAAGTTGCGGACTGGTAGGCCTTAGCGCCTGTGGTAAGACCACTATTTATAATGCAGTGACCGCTGCGGGGGCAGCAAGTTACGATGGTTCCGAGATGCATAGAGTCATCGTCAATGTGCCCGACCCGCGTATCCAGGCGCTGGCAAAGTTATATAACCCCGCTAAGACTATTCCTGCCACCATGCAAGTAGTGGACATCCAGGGCATAACGGCTGACTCCGCTGCCAAACCAGGGCACAGCACAAGGTCGCTCACCCACATTAAAGACGTTGACGCACTGCTGCACGTAGTACGATGTTTCGAGTCGGTGGACAATTCTTCCCAGCACAGCAGCATCAATCCAGAGCGCGATGTAGAGACCGTGGACCTGGAGCTGATGATAGCCGACAGCCAGACAGTGCAAAACAAGATTGACCGCCTGACCAAGAAAGTGCGAGCAGGCGATGATGACGCCATCCGCCAGATGGCTGACTGCAACAAAATAAAAGACGGGCTGGATCAGGGAACGCCCGCTCGCCAGCAGGGATTGAATGACAGGGAAATAGCCAGCGTCCGCGAATGCAACCTGGTATCACTCAAACCCGTGCTATACATTGCCAATATAGAGTCCATGGAGGATGTCGGAAGCAGCCATATCAGTGTGCTCCACGACATAGCCAGGGCTGATAACAGTGAGGTCATTACCGTCTGTGGCCGAGATGAGGCCGACATCAGCCAGCTTGACCCCACAGACCGCCAGGAATTTCTAATCGAGCTCGGCTTGCAGGAATCATCCATGGAGCGTTTGCTCCGAGCCGCCTACAGGAAGCTCGGACTGGTGAATTTCTTCACCGTCGGCAAGGACGAAGTCCGCGCATGGACATGTCACAAAGGTGACAAAGCTCCTGTCGCTGCAGGCAAGATTCATACGGATATGGAGAGAGGGTTCATCAGGATGGAAGTAATGCGCTACGATGACCTGATTGAGCTTGGCAGCGAGGCTGCCGTAGTCAAGGCTGGCAAGCAACGCATCGAAGGCAAAGCCTACGAAGTCCAGGAGGGAGATATAGTAGTGGTGCTATTCAACACAAATTAAGCGCTACCACCAGGGTTATACACAGGGTTGCACACTTACCTGTTACCTGCACCCATCAAGCAAGGCCCGTAAGCTCTCTTAATTCGTATATGATTGTAGTTTATGGAACTGAAATGCATAAGGTTAACAATTGAGTAACATGGACATGTTCGAAACAGGGCTACTATGGAGCTAACACGCCCGTTGCTCAAATTGCTGGTGGAGCTTGGAACAGGTTCCCGACGCAAGCTATCCAGCGCCATTCGCCAGGGCAGGGTACAGGTGAACGGAGTTGTCGTAGAAGATTTCTCATACCCTGTGGATAGAGGCTCCGATACAGTCAGCATGGACGAAAAGCAGCTTGAATTACAAGCTGAGCCAAAGGTGTACCTGATGCTGAACAAACCTGCTGGCGTTCTGTCGACAACAAGGGATACCAGGGGCCGTAAGACGGTCATAAGTATTTTGCCCGAGAAATACCAGCGCCTGAGGCTATATCCGGTTGGAAGGTTGGACAAAAACAGCACCGGCTTATTGCTGCTATGTAACGATGGGCAGCTCACCTACCAGCTTACGCATCCTAAGTTCGAGCATGAGAAGGAGTACCTGCTCCTGGCAGGAAAGCGCTTGCAGCCCAGGGATTTGAGGAAATTCGAGTCCGGGATTCAGCTCGATGACGGGATTACCTGTCCCGCTAAGATAATGGAGCTCAGCCCTCCCAGTCCTTTTAACTACAGCATAACTATCCACGAAGGTAGAAAAAGGCAGCTACGCCGCATGTTCGGTGCCCTTGGGTATCACGTGCTTGCCTTAAAACGAGTCCGCATCGGGAGGCTTAAGCTGGGCGAGCTAAAAGAAGGGCGAACACGGGAGCTCAGCCCCGGTGAGATTAAGATGCTATTAGACGATATCCGCTAGCGGTATTGCACATGTAGATGCACAAGAGAAATAACACATCTCTCGCCCCCAGGTGAGGATAAACCCACCACCAATAACCAGTTGATAGTTAAACCGTTAACTGCTAACCGGCAATTGCTAACTGCCAATTAAATGAAAGTAGGGGAGGATTTTACGCCCTTCCACAAGCGACTTGACATATTTTCACTGCTGGATTAGTATAGTTATGTTAAGCGGAAGCCGAGATTTGCTTAACAAAAGGAGGAAAGCACCATGAGACGAGAGGTGTTGTGTATCTGGATTTTTCCTTGTACGGGCTCCCCGTCGGTGCTATAAAGTGGGGAAGAGGTGAACAGTAGTACGTAAGATGCACTGGCAGGGAGCAGAGGGAAGCCCTGAGCTCCTCGGTGTATTTATTGCGCTTTAAGTAATTTAAAAAATTGGAAGCGAAGGATGTTCAGTCCAAACTTGAATGGAGGAGTAGGGGTCAGCAAGTGGGTAGCGATATTCACAGGTGAGCCTCCAGTACTGGAGGCTCACCTTATGTTATATTGAGGCAATTATAGTTAATTTGACAGAGTAAAGTTTTGCTTGCTAGACTTGACTTCGCAGAAAGTTATTGAAAGTGGCCCCGTGGTGTAGCGGTTTAACATGCCACCCTGTCACGGTGGAGATCAGGGGTTCGAATCCCCTCGGGGTCGCCACTAATCGACAAACCCCTGTGAACAAAAGCCCTGCATCCAGACAATGTCGCAGGATTGCTTACCCCGGACTAATCTAAACCAAGGATGATTCTAATTGCTATAACTATCAGTTGTTCTTATTTTGCGGCGTATCTTGTGTTGCAATACGTTAGAGCGGGAGGGTATAAAACCCTCCCCCGCTTCCATTCAGTTAGCAGTTGGCAGTTTAACTGTCAACTATCAACTGGTTATTGGTGGCGAGATTTATCTCCGCATCGGGTAGCGTGGTGTTCAGCGATAGAGCGGGATTTAAGATTATGTTGACTCAGGTAGCAATGACAGGTTAATATAGAAATGTTGGATACAAAAAAAATATCTAAATTACCCCTTTTCCCCTTAACGACGAAGATAAATAACCTGGGCCACATTTGCATCGGTGGCTGTGACGTTACCGACCTGGCCAGGGAATTCGGTACGCCGTTGTATGTCTTCGACGAATTCACTCTTCGTCACAGGTGCCACGAGTTCAAAAACGAATTTGGCAGGTGTTATCCCAACACAATGGTCATTTACGCCGCAAAGGCATTTCTCAATCGAGCTTTCGCTACTATACTGAAAGAAGAGGGTTTGGGACTCGATGTCGTCTCAGGAGGAGAGCTCAGCATTGCTCACGATACAGGTTTTCCCAAAACGCAAATCTATTTCCACGGCAACAACAAGACCCAGGAAGAGTTGGAGATGGGCATGGACTGGGAAATCGGCCGCTTCGTGGTAGATAACTCCCACGAGCTTAAACTGCTCAACAGCCTGGCTAAAGAGAGGAAAATCAAGCAGGACATCCTGCTGCGGATCACGCCGGGAGTCGATCCTCACACTCACAAATATACTACAACCGGAATACTGGATAGCAAATTCGGCTTTCCTTTATCTACAGGGCAGGCAAAAGAGGCTGTAAAACAGGCAATGGTAGCTTCGAACCTCAAACTTGTGGGCTTACACTTCCATCTCGGCTCTCCCATATTCCAGACAACGCCATACGAGTCGGCTATAGAGATCATTCTTAATTTCGCTGCCGACATGAGAGGAAAATTCGGCTTACTGCTCAGCGAGCTCAGCATCGGCGGCGGCTTCGCTGTCCGGTACACGCTGGATTCCACAGCGCCAGGCGCAGCCGATTATGCTAAAGCTATAAGCGACAAACTAAACAGCTCTGTTCCGCAAACAGGGCTAAACTTTCCACGCCTCATTATCGAACCCGGCAGGGCAATCGTGGGGCAAGCCGGAATAGCATTATATAAAGTCGGAGCGATAAAGGAGATACCAGGCGTAAGAAAGTATGTTTGCGTTGACGGCGGGATGAACGATAATATACGACCAGCGCTATACAGCTCCAGGTATGAAGCCATAGTAGCCAGCAAGGCTTCATCACAAGAACGCGATGTGGTTACCATCGCAGGCAAGCTATGTGAATCAGGAGATATTCTGGCAAAAGATGCCATCATAGCTTCAACTTCTCCCGGCGATATCATAGCCATACCAGTCTGCGGCGCTTATTGCATACCCATGGCGAGTAATTACAACGCCATGCTCAAGCCAGCCATAGTCATGGTAAATGACGGCAAAGCGCATCTCATCCGGCGCAGAGAAACTTACCAGGACCTAATAGCTCTGGACATAGACTAAATATGTGGCAAGTAATAGGACAGGACAAAATTCTAACTCTGCTGGATAACAGCCTGAAACAGAATAGCCTGGCCCACGCCTACATCCTGCTGGGAGCACCCCACATAGGCAAAATGACCCTTGCCATCAACATAGCTCAAGCTTTGAATTGCGACGATACAAAGCCACCCTGTGGCAAATGCCAGTCATGCCGTCACATAGCTACAGGCAAGCACGCCGACGTTACCTGCGTAACTCTGGATTCGAAACTGACATCCAGAACAGAGATCGGCATTGACACAATAAAGGAGCTACAGAGAACAGCTAACCTGCCTCCTTACGAAGGTAAATGCAAGGTGCTTATCATCTACGAAGCTGAATACCTGTCCACAGAGGCATCCAATCGCCTTCTCAAGATACTGGAGGAACCCCCGCAAAATGTAGTCTGGCTTTTGCTCTCCGCCGAGGAGCCACGGCTGCTACCCACAATTATCTCCCGCTGTCAGCGATTGGTATTGAAGCCTGTACCTCCAGAACAAATACAAAAGCTACTTACCGATTCTAATGGCATTAAAGCATCTAAAGCAAAGCTTTTGTCTCGCCTGTGCCAGGGCTGCCCGGGATGGGCATTATCTGCAGCTGCAGACGATGACTTGCTGCAACAGCGGAAGAAGAGGATCGACAAGATAAAATCTTTAGTAGAAGGCACTCTAACTCAACGTTTTACTTATGCTCAGCAACTGGGCAGTATATTCAGTAAAGACCGAAGAGCAGCCATGAAAATAATGGACACATGGCTCACATGGTGGCATGATTTAATGCTTATCAAGGGAGGCTATGAGGAAGCCATAACCAATGTAGATTATGGAGCAACCCTCAAAAAACAGGCAAAAGAACTAAGTTTAAACCAGATCAAAGAATTCCTCGTAAATTTGTTCCAGACGCAGAAGGCAATTTCCATGAACGTCAATGCCCGTCTGGCATTGGAGTCGCTGATGCTTAATTTGCCCACAAAGAGTACCATTACAGACAAAGTTTAGAAAAAGTAACTGAATAAAGGAGCACATTTTTGACACAGGAGATAATACCAACGACTAATATAATTAAAGTTCGTTTTGAATCCAGAGGCGAGTTGTTCTATTGCGACGCTGGTGATATATCGGTACAAGCTGGCAACTACCTCATGGTAGAGACCAATAAAGGGCCAGATGTGGCTAAGATCATCGTTGCTGGAGCTCAGACAGGGGAAACCAACTCAGACAAAGTATTGCTAAAAGCAATACGCATTGCCAATTCGGAGGATTTAGAACAGACCAGGCAGGAAAGAGAGAAAGAAGCGCTGGCTAAATGCAAAGAACAGGCGCTCCAATCCCACATGGACTTAAAAGTCATATTAACTCGCTATAACCAGGATTTCAGCCGCCTGACCGTATATTTCAAAGCCAAGAAGAGAATTGACTTCCGAAACCTGGTGCGAAATCTAAGCCACATAATTAAAACCCGCATAGAGTTAAAACAAGTGGGGCCAAGAGACGAGGCCAGGCTAATAACTGGCGTGGGAATGTGCGGTTACCCTTTATGTTGCCAGGGATGGCTGACTAAACCCGTCGCCATCTCTATTAAAATGGCCAAACAACAAGACCTGACTCCAAATCCCACCAAGATATCAGGCATCTGTGGGCGGCTCCTTTGTTGTCTCGCCTATGAACATAAACAATATATGGATACAAAAGAAAAAATGCCCCGCCTGAAGCAGGAGGTATCAACACCTTTTGGCAAAGGCAGAGTAACCAGCACACACACTCTGAAAGAAACAGTAACAGTAGAAATCAATGGCAATCCTAAAGAGTTAGCACTGGAACAAATAGGCACAGAAGAAGTTTAGGCAGGAGCTGCCTTACCGAAACATATATTTTTTCCACTCACCACGCATACCCATCTGGCGATAAGGGATATAGAAACCATCATTATGAGGTGGTGCCGGCTGATGCAGCAGTTTCATCCCTGCCTCCTGCGGTGTACGTCCTCCCTTGCGTAGATTGCAAGCTTTGCAAGCGCTGACTATATTTTCCCAGCTATGTTCCCCGCCCAATCGACGTGGAATAACATGGTCCAGCGTTAGCTCCTTTACCTGCCTTCCACAATACTGGCAAGTATGCTTATCTCGATTAAATACCTCAGCCTTATTCAATCTCCTCTGGTGATGAGGCCGCTTAACCATATAAACCAGCCGTATCACCGAGGGAACTTCAAAAATCTCTGTGGCGGAGTGGAGTACCCCTCTACCATTTTCCACTGCCTCAGCTTTGCCACAGAAAATCAGCATCACAGCTCGACGCACGCGACACAAATCAAGAGGCTCATAAGTTTGATTAAGGACTAAAACCGGCGAATTTACCATGCCCGAATTTCCTACAACGATTTGGCGTATTGTAGCAACCCTGTTCACCTGTTGCAAGAACGAGTGCTCACAGTGCAAGGAAAGGTTATAGCAGTTACTACAATAGCTACAGCGAGCCCTGTATCATAAGTAGCAATGTAGAGTTCACCCCCACATGGGGCAGTCGAAGGCAAGCCCTGGCCCTATACAGTACCAGGTCAGCTACAGTAAAAGATTATTTTCCCTCATCCGCCCCTGTTTTTTCCTGCGCGGTATCCGCCTCTTGCGAAGTCTCCTTCACTCTTTCCACTTCAAGAGTGCATTCCGTAGCCAGGGCGGCGATTACGCCCAGGGCAGTCAGAGCCGGAGCTGCCAGAATGGTTCCTGCAACCACAGGAACTCCTATCGTTAGCGGGATGTTTAGCAGGACACGACCTTTATGCAGTATACGGATTCTCCTTATATTCCCCTGGTGTATTAGCTGCCTGACCTTCTCTCCCAGATGGCATCCATAGACAACGTATTCCTCGTATTTCTCGCCTGTCATTGTCATTAACCTCCCATTTTACAGCATTGATTCATTAATTATATGCCATCGGCTTCCATGTTGCACGTCACACAAACAAGCACTCCCTCGGCCGCTACAATTACTTAAAAATCAACGCCACTTGCAATTCGAAGTGAGTATGTTTATCATCTTACATCGCCCTGGCAGCGAATCTGGAAGCATTCGCACAGGGCAATAATCCATCAAAAAAAAAACAGGAGGAGCGAAAACATGAAAGCAATTGCAATCGTTGGCAGCCCCAGAAAGGAAGGCAACACGGAAATTGTCACCAGTCACGCGTTGAAGGCGATAGAGGAAGAAGGAATAGAGACCGAGCTCATAAGATTATCCGGTTTGACCATAAAGCCCTGCAACGCCTGCATGGTATGTAAGAAGAAAGAGACATGCCCCCTGGATGACGACCTGCTCCCCATATACGCAAAGATGAAAGAGGCCGATGCCATCATACTGGCTTCACCCGTCTACTTTGGTTCAGCAACAGCCCTGCTCAAAGCTTTCATTGAAAGAGCTGGTTATATTGCTTACAACAACGGCAGTCTGTTCGACGGGAAAATAGGCGGTGCGCTGGTAGTTGCCGAACGTTCAGGTCAAAATTTCACTCTTGCCGAGCTCACCCTATGGTTCCAAATCCTGGGATTCTCCGTGCCAAGCTCCCCTGACTGGAACGTTTCCTTCGGCGATGAGAAAGGCACAGTGAGAAAAGACCAGGAGGGGATGGACACAGCGTGGGCTTTCGGTAAGAAAATAGCCCTCCTGACAAAAAAATTGAGAGCCTAGCAACGCCAGCTATGGCAGGGCAGCGACGACGGGCAGTATCACTAAATCCTGTCCAGCAACCGGCGATACTTCTCCATCCTAAGCACTTTACCTTCTGGCTGAATCAGCCATGTCATCCAGCATATTTCAACAGGTCTATAGCCTGAGACTGCCGCCATACGATCAATTGTATCGATCAGCTCCAGGTCTTTCTCAGTTGGCATATCGACTTTTGATTCGTCAAGAACCTGCCTGACCACTCTTCTCACTATTTTGTCGGGCATTGCCGTGTCTATTCCACCCATCATTCGCAAATACTGGAACGTGGTGATGCCCACACCGTTAATCCTGCCTATGGGGTCTGCTCGCCATGTTTCAAGACAGGCGCCAGTTGCCCAGTGCCGCAAAGCAGCGCGCTCATCCAGCTTTTCTGTCACTGCCAGTTTATGCAGGTAAGATGCTACTTCGTTTGCCACCTGCCATGAGCGGCGATTCGTCCAGATGGACTGCATTTCATCCAGGCCCAGAGCGCTAATATCCTTAAGAGCCCGAACTTTGCCAGTAGCGAGCAACTCTTTTTCAAACTTCAGCACACGGGGAACTACAGCGGTGAAATAGTTGAGCCCTATAGATGTGAATGCCGCATCCACAACCATGAGCACCACGCTGGCATCCCATCTCCTGGTTTCCAGGCAACGGTCACAATGCCTTCTCAAGCCAGTCGTGCGGGACATATATCCGTCCAGGGTTTGCACCAGGTTTTTATTTGAATTCAGCAATGAACTTCCTCTATCGCTATCACAGCGTTCAGTTACCATCCAATGGATTTCAAATAAGGGTTGTCCCCCACACCCAGCCTGAAAGGAACCATCTCGACGGGGACATTAAAATGCTCGGCTATCTTCCACGCATCCAGGCTTTCCCCCTCAGCCTGTTTCAGAGCTTCAAGCTCCTCTTCAGGAACTAGCAGCCATGCAGCGAAAGTCTCCGCTCCAGCTTCCTGTAACCTGCGCTTGTGTATCAGGTCATCTTGCTCCGCCAGCCTGAGTTGATTGCCATGATGCATAAAATGGTGCCCCAGACAGTGAGCCAGACACCACCTCCTCCATGGAATCGATATGTCATCCCTTATAACCACAAAATCCCACAGCAATATATCCCACCATCGCTGAGGCAAAGGGATTATCATCACCTGCAAACCTTCCTTATCCGCAATAACTTCAGGGTCGCTGGTGACAAACGTCTTTCTGATTCGCCTTGCTACAGCCTTGCCAGACATTTCTCTACCCTATCTTTTACAGCCTTAAAATAATGCTCTCAGGTTAAGCCAGCACTGGTCAAATTCATACAAACATAAGTTACGGGAACCTGTGAATGCCTGGTTATTACAAGGAGTTCCTAGCGGCCCTCCGCCATGTCTTTCTCCTTCCTCCGCTCCTTTATCATCCTCACAAATCCCTTAAACCAGTCCTTTTCGTCAGGAGAAAGATGCTTCCACTCATCACGGAAGAAAAGCCTTAACTCAGGGTCATCTATGAGCTCATCGTCGCTGGGGAGGACATCGCTTAAATATCCCGCCTCCCTGAACATCTGCATTTCAGGTATGCCCAGAGCCCTTGCCAGGGCCTTGAGCGTTTCCCTGCCAGGCAATGTCTTTCCTATCTCGATATGCCCGATAAAACCATAGCTCACCCCAACCTTATCAGCCAGTTCGCGCTGAGTCAGCGTCGGACGCAAGGCTTCTCGCCACTCCCTGACTTTTTGTCCGAACTTCTTATAGCGAAGCTCTGCCATACTATTTTCCTCTATCCCCTTGCTGCTTACTTTCGGTAAGATGATAGCATATCGTTACCACAAAGTGTCAAGTCATGATTTTACGCCCTCCCCTGCTTTCATTCAGTTGGCAGTTGGCAGTTTAACTATCAACTGATTAACTGGTTTTTAGAGGGCGTAAAACCCTCACCTATATTATTGGCTTTGCGCCAGCATGCGTTTTATAGTCTGTTTAAGCTTCTTAATATCGAAGGGCTTGGTAATATGGGGAGCTTTCGACATGGAAAGAAATTCCCTGGTATCCGCCGCCATGGCATCGCCGGTGATG
>JAGGZD010000126.1 GCA_021162245.1 Dehalococcoidia bacterium
AAGATAATGGGCTTTCTTTTAAAGAAATAATAGCTGTTTGTTTTCCTCATTTCGGTAACTCCTTATGTTAGGTTAATGTCATTACTAACCATACCATTAGTGTTACCTATGTATCTCAGCCTCCGCACTTAGCTTTGGTTCTGGCCACAAAGTAAAAAATTCTCTTCGGAACCTTAAATAATTACTGTACTCAAAAATTTGAGTTGCTGTCGCCTTCTGTGGTAGTCTATGTAGTAGTCTCTGTAGTAATCTATGTTAATGATTTGCGAACCCTTAGCACTTCCATTTGTCAAAGATTGACAATTCCATTTGCGAAAACTAGCTTCAGTATTTTGTAAATTTACAAAGAAATATTTATCATTTTTCGAAAGAGACTGCTTCAACACAAGAACCACGTATTCCTTGACAACACTACTAAACCTGCTAAACTCATCAACTAATCGGGCGACAAATAACAGTCCAACGTAAATTCAAGGAGGGAAAATATGAAAGAAGAAAACTCAAAAGGGCAGATAGCCACTCTAATACTTAAAGGGGGAGCTGTCTACACAGTTGACAGAAAAAGGAGCTGGGCTGAGGCAGTAGCTATCCGCAATGGCTCAATAATATATGTTGGCGGAGACAATGGTCTCGCACCATACATTGGACCCAGCACTAGAATTATTGACCTCGAGGGGAAGATGGTTTTACCAGGATTCTTTGATGCCCACTGCCATGCTTCATTAGGGGCTGTAGCACTGGCTAAAACAGCGCAACTCGTCGGCCTCAATTCAATTGAAGCTTATGGAAAAACAATTAGCAAATTCGCTGCAGATAATCCTGACCTTCCTGTAATTCAGGGTAACGGCTGGAGTAATACAGTCTTCGGAGAGAAAGGACCTCAAAAAGAGTTTCTGGATCGCTTAATACCTGACCGCCCCATAGCTCTAGCTTCGGAGGATGGGCACTCACTATGGGTTAATTCAAAAGCTTTTGAGATAGCAGAAATAACAAAAAACACACCAGACCCCCAAGGCGGAGCTATCGAAAAGAATTCAGAAACAGGAGAGCCTACAGGGTTGCTGAAAGAGAGCGCAATGGGCCTCGTATACAGCAAAATTCCTGACTATTCAGTAGAAGATTACATGGATGGACTTACTCTATTTCAGAAGACAGCAAACACCGTGGGATTAACAACAGTACATGACCCCTTGCTCTATCATGACCTAGGGAATATGCAGTACCCCTCAAGTGACAACGGCGCACAGGCGATTGAAAAGCTTCGGAGAGAAAACCGCCTTACACTTCGCTACAGGGGATCATGGATAAACATACCTGAAAGAAGTGCGGCAGAGCAAATCGCAGCATTCATTGAAGCCCGCAAAAAATACACGGATGATTTGTTTCAGGTTAATGCCGTGAAGTTCTTCGCCGATGGGGTGATTGAAGCAGGAACAGCCTATCTTCTTGAACCTTACACAAATAACCCTGACAGTTGTGGCGAGGAATTTAGTTTGGACCATAAAGCATTTCGAGAAGCCGTTGCTGCTTTTGATAAAGCCGGATTCCAAGTTCATGTTCACGCCATTGGCGATGCAGCAATACGTATAACACTTGACGCCTTTGAATATGCACAGAGAGTTAATGGCAAAAGAGACTCTCGTCATAGCATAACCCATTTGCAGCTTGTTGCTCCTGAAGATGTAAAAAGGATGGCTGAGCTTGGGGTTATCGGCCTTCCGCAGCCATACTGGTTTATGAAAGATGATTATTACTGGACTATAGAGCTCCCATACCTGGGAAAAGAAAGAGCAGATAAAGAATATCCAATGAAGAGCCTTATGAGTGCGGGAGTTGTGATGGCCGCCGCGAGTGATTTCCCCGTGCCGAGCACTGATCCCTCTACTCATGAAGAAACTCCTTTTATGCACCCTCTGGCAGGCATTTACACCGGTATAGTACGCTCAGCTCCAGGAGCAACAACAGACCCAGGCAAGACACTTAAGGAAGGTGAAAGTGGAGTATTATGGGCCGAGGAGAGAGTCAGTCTTGATGATATGATTACAAGTTTCACCATAAACGGCGCATACGCAAATTTCCTGGAAAAGGAAACAGGTTCTATTGAAGTGGGGAAAAAAGCAGACTTAGTTGTTCTTGACAATAATCTTTTCAAAATCCCTGTGGAAGGGATTTTAGAGACGAAAATCGCAATGACATTTTTGGAAGGCAAAGTAGTTTATCAGCAGTAAGTAAATAGTTTCTAAGTGATACCATTCAAGCATAGGCTTACCTCAAGCCTATGCTTGAAGTAAATATGGCATAAGCGCCAAAAATGTAAAGCCCTATTAAAGCCAGTGCATACCAGCTAATAAATACAAAGGTTTTACGTTTCTGTCGCAACCTGAGTCCAGCAATAACAAGAAGATTCATTGCCACCACTATTACAGCGGTTATGAAATGAGTAGTTGACGCGGAGGATAAAATAGGCTTGCTATAACTGACATCTACCAATGCAATGACGGCAAGGTCAAGCATATTCGCACCTAATATATCAGCAACCGCCATATCTATAGCATTCAATCGCAAAGCAGCAATAGCAACCGCCAACTCAGGCGCCGAAGTAGTAATAGCCAGAAATAAACTCCCCACAAAGCTAGCACTCCAGCCTGTAACCTCACCGATTTCGTCGCCAACATACGATAGCCATATTCCAGCCCCAACCACCGCCGCTGCTGCCAATGCAAATTTGATATATATTGTCCTTCCTGTAACTCCACTATATTGAGAGCAATCAGTTTCTGCAGGCACCTGAGAATTACGCTCACGCTGAAGCACTCGTCTCATCCCCAGTAAATAAATTATAAGGATGATTATGCTTGGAACACCTATCCTCCCTAAGGTTAACCAGGAAATCCTTCCCCCGTACATTATGCCCCCTGCAGCAACAGCAGCAAGCACTATCCCCAATCCAGCAGATGCTACATGCCTTGAGCTTGCCCCAGTCAAAACCGGAGTACGAGCGTGAAGGATGTCCAGCAAAGCCAGAATAGAGAGATTAAAAAGGCAGCTTCCCAAAAGAGTCCCCAGGGCTAAATCAGGGGAATTAACCAAAACAACCGCGCTCACACTGGTAACCAATTCAGGCATAGAAGTAATAGCAGCAAGGAATATCAGCCCTATCCATATCCGCCCCAAGCCTGTCTTCTCAGCAATGACATCTCCATACCGAGCTAGCTTTGTCCCGGCAAATAGAATCACGGCGAGGCATAGAAAGAATTTAAGCCAAACCAAGCAAACTAAACTCATACTTCAGAACCCAGATATTAACAGCAATCATATCATATGAGAACATAGCTACCACAAACTATATGGTATAATTACCATCGTGGGCAGGAGAGGTGACCGAGTGGCTGATGGTGCCGCTCTCGAAAAGCGGTGGGCAGTTTTATGCCTCGTGGGTTCAAATCCCACCCTCTCCGCCAATTTCGGGAGTTAAGATAATATCTTAGACATTTTTGAATAGGAGCAAATAAATTTCACAAGGAGAGGTGCTAGAGTGGCCTATCAGGCGCGCCTGGAGAGCGCGTGTCGCCTTTGGCGACCGTGGGTTCGAATCCCACCCTCTCCGCCAATATTCTACATAACACGCAAATGAATGACGTACTACACGGAGAACTCCTCGTTTAACCAAAAATTATTCAGGCTTCGTTCAGCAAAAAATGTTTAAAACTCCAAAAATCGGTTTATCTTTAAGTGGCGGCGCTGCCCGTGGTTTAGCTCACATCGGGGTGTTGAAAGCTCTGGAAGAAAAATCCATACCCATCCATATGATAAGTGGCACAAGCGCTGGAGCATTAGTAGGCGCTTACTATGCCAAAGAAAGAAATGTAACTGCGTTAGAGGAAATAGTACTGGGAATGGATTGGAAACAATTAGCTCGCCTGGTTGACATGAATTTAAAATCGCCATGGAAAGGATTCATTCAAGGGCAAAAGGTTAAAGATTTCTTGATTTCCCTTATTGGGGATATAAAGTTTAAAGACTTAGAGATACCATTTGCAGTTGTCACCACCGACATTGAAACAATGGAGGAGCTTATCATCAAAGAAGGTTCAGTAATAGAAGCTGTGAGAGCAAGCATATCGATGCCAGGAATATTCACGCCAGTGAGGTGGCATAACAAATTCTTAATTGATGGAGGGGTAGTCAATCCTATACCCGTAGATGTAGTTCGCAGCATGGGAGCAGACATGGTCATTGCCTCAAACACAATTGGCCTTGCTCAACAAAGAAAAGGTAAACAGCACTCCAGAAGGGAAACCGAAGCGAAGCTAAATTTTTACATTGGAAACACGCGCTTATCAGTATTAAAGAAGAGAATTAACAATTTAGCACTCTATGATAAGGATAAAATTAAGATTCTTGATGACCTGTTCAATATTGCCAAAAGCAAAATTTATGCCCTCAGGGGAGAAGCAGAAGCAAAGGCTCCAAATATATTTGATGTTATGACACAGTCAATACACGCCATGGAATATAAACTAAGCAAATTAGCGTTGGAACCCGCTGATATAATTATAAACCCAGATATCAGTCACATTGGAACATTTGAATTTCACAGGGCAGAAGAGTCTATATCGCAGGGGTATAAAGCCACCCATATTGTGTTGCCAAAACTGCAAAAAAAGATTCGTTGTTCAAGGCTAATACCTATGATAAGATTACCTTACAGTCATGGTAAGCACCGATGAACTCAAATACTGGGTAGGTTTCTCTCTGGTACCTGGAATTGGTAGAGTAAGGCTCTCACAATTAAAAGAACACTTTGGCAATTTACGGGATGCATGGAAAGCCTCCGAAGGAGAACTGCGCCAAGCAGGATTAGATTCGCGAAGCATAGATACTTTGCGTCTGCTATGCCCTAAAATCTCCCTGGATGCTGAGATGGAGAAGCTGGAGCGCTACAAGGTAGAAGCATTCACCTGCGAAGACTCTCGTTATCCCTCAAAGTTAAGGGAGATTTATGACTACCCCCCATTGCTATATATCAGAGGCAATTTCATGCCTCACGAAGATGACCCCTGCCTCGCTGTGGTAGGAACCCGCCGCCCTAGCATATATGGACGGCAAGTGGCTGAAGAAATCACAACTGATTTAGCAAAGAGCAAAATCACAGTTGTTAGCGGGCTAGCCAGGGGAATTGACTCCATAGCTCACCAAGCTACCTTAGAGGCCGGAGGCAAAACCATAGCCGTTCTTGCATCTGGCTTAGACATAATCTATCCTGCTGAAAATGCCAGGTTAGCTCAAACCATTATGGAACAAGGAGCCTTAATAAGTGAACACCCCTTAGGCGTCAAGCCCAGGGCCGAAAGTTTTCCACTACGCAATCGGATTATGAGTGGTCTAAGCCTGGGTGTATTGGTAATAGAGGCTAGAGAAAGAAGCGGAGCACTCATTACTGCTTTTCAAGCACTAGAGCAGAATCGGGATGTTTTTGCTATCCCTGGCAGTATCCTCTCTCCAACCAGTAGAGGAACTAACCACATTATTCAAGAAGGAGCCAAACTAGTTCGCAATTGCACAGATATTATCGAAGAGTTAAACTTATCCGTGGCCGCTCCTCAACAACTGGAAATTAAAGAGTTTCCTCCAGCTAACAACATTGAGTCAGCGGTGTTAAAACAACTAAGTTCCGAGCCAGAGCATATAGATAAAATTTGCCGCCACAGTGGCCTGCCCATGCCAGAGGTAAGCAGCACGTTGGCCATCCTGGAGTTGAAAGGAATAGTTAAACAAGCGGGAAACATGAATTATGTACTGGCTCACGAAATTAAGACTGGGTAAACAATGGCAAAGAAATTAGTTATCGTTGAGTCGCCAGCCAAGGCCAGGACTTTAAGTAAAATCCTGGGGCGTAGCTATAGCATCAAGGCATCACTGGGACATGTACGTGATTTACCCAGGAAAAACCTGGGAGTAGATATAGACAAAAATTTTACTCCAAAATACGTCACCCCACAGGGAAAGAGAAAGATAGTTAAAGAAATTAGAGAGGCAGCAAGCAAAGCCAGTTCTATCTACTTAGCTACCGACCCTGACCGCGAAGGAGAAGCAATCTCCTGGCACCTGGTTAATGCAGCCAAATTAGATAAGAATAAAGCAACCATTCACCGCATAGCTTTCCATGAGATAACCAAGGAAGCAATAGAAAGGGCATTTAAGAATCCTCTCACCATTAATATGAATCTGGTTAATGCACAGCAAGCCAGGCGTATCCTCGATAGGCTTGTTGGCTACAAACTGAGCCCACTCCTGTGGAAAAAGGTGCAGAGAGGCCTCTCCGCGGGCAGGGTTCAATCAGTAGCAGTGAGAATAATCGTTGACCGTGAGCAGGAAATTCAGGACTTCAAGCCCGAAGAGTACTGGACCATCGAAGTCGAGCTAGCTCCACCTGAAGAGATGGAAGCAAAGTTCATGGCTAAACTCACAGCTTTAGCCGATGGCACCAAATTAGCTATCCACAATAAAGAGAGAGCTGATGAAATCACCGCTGATTTAGAAAATGCCGAATACGCAGTTAAATCAGTACAAACTAAACAGCTATCTCGGCGGCCGGCTCCAGCCTTCATCACCAGCACCCTACAACAAGAAGCCTGGAGAAAGATGCATTTTACAGCCAAGCGCACTATGGCTATTGCACAACAGCTCTATGAAGGCTTGCCTCTTGGAGAGAAGGGGGCAACAGGACTTATTACTTATATGCGCACGGATTCCACCAACGTGGCCGCATCTGCCATAACCGAGGTGAGAGATTTCATTAAGGAGAATTACGGCAATGCTTTTCTGCCGGCAAAGCCACGATACTTCACCAAGAAGACGCGGTTGGCGCAGGAAGCACACGAAGCAATTCGCCCTACGAAGATTTACCGCAGGCCAGAGCAAATCAAGTCATTTCTTACCACAGAACAACTAAAACTTTATGGCCTTATTTGGAAACGCATGGTGGCAAGCCAAATGTCACCAGCTTTATACCGCATAACCAGCGCACAGATAAAGGCAAATCTTACGAAGCAAAAAGGCTATTTACTCAAAGTATCCAGCTCCACTCTTAAATTTCCCGGTTTTATGACTATCTATAGCGAAGGCAGGGATGAAGAGAAACAAGATGGTTTCGTTGCCCTACCCAAGCTGGAAGTCAATGACAAATTAAGTTACCAGGGAATCTTCCCAGAGCAACACTTCACTCAACCACCATTACGCTATACCGAAGCAACATTGATAAAGGCTCTGGAGCAGAAAGGAATCGGACGCCCCAGCACTTATGCTCCCATCATATCTATTATTCAAGACAGGGAATACGTATATAAAACGGATGGCAAATTTTACCCGCACGAACTAGGCGTAATCGTAAGTGGTATTTTAACCAAACATTTTGCCAAGATTGTAGACCCCAATTTCACAGCACAAATGGAGAAACAACTGGATGCTATAGCTGAGGGTAAGCAGGAATGGATATCCCTGTTGAAGGATTTTTACTTTCCCTTCGAAGAGACACTGCATAAAGCTTCAAGCAACATAGATAAAATCGACATGACCAAGGCTACTGACGAAATCTGCCCCAAATGCGGTCGTCCCATGGTAATAAAAGTGGGGCGATTTGGTAAATTTCTGGCCTGTAGTGGCTACCCCGAGTGTAAAACAACAATGCCCTATATAATCAAGACAGGAATACCCTGCCCACAGTGCAACAGCGAACTGGTGCAAAGAATCAACAAAAAGAGAAAGATATTTTACGGATGCAGTAACTACCCGAACTGCAAATTTGCTACAAGCTACAAGCCCATCCCTCAAGCATGCCCCAATTGTGGCGGACTCATGGTATCATATCGCAAGGTCTGGGCAAAATGTTTGTCCTGTGGGCATAAAATTAAACTATCAGAACTAGAGGAAAAAGAGAGCGAAGGAGCAGTTGCATGAAAATTCTGGCTATTAATGGCCCAAATTTAAACATGCTGGGAAAGCGAAACAATGAAATATATGGAGAGAAGACCTTAGCCGAAATCAATTCCCTGCTGGAAAAACAAGGAGAGGCACTAAATGTGGAGATAGTAACTTTCCAATCTAATAGCGAAGGCAGCCTTATAGATTTTATTCAACACCAAGCAGATTCAGCTGATGGCATAATCATCAACCCAGGAGCTCTTACCCACTACGGTTGTTCACTGTGTGATGCTTTAGCGGATACCAGTCTCCCTGTAATTGAGGTACATTTATCCAATATCTATGGACGTGAGGATTGGAGAGCAAAATCCGTAATATCTCCCGTCGCCAAAGGGCAAATCAGCGGTTTAGGCTGGAGAGGTTATATCGCCGCCCTGCGAACTTTAGTAAGCGAATTAAAAGGAGAAATTTGACTATAACCCGAGTGCAAAAACTATGGTCCACGATTAGCGAAAAAGGCTTAGACAGCTTTCTAGTCTCTCAGTATGAAAACTATCGTTACCTTTCTGGATTTACAGGTACATCAGGGTACCTGATTATTTCAGGTAGCCGTACCATTCTAGCTACAGACTCTCGCTATACAGAACAAGCCAAACAGGAGACACAAGGCTTCGAAATCATACAGGTCAGCGGGGGATTAAGTAACTGGCTTCCCACACTAACATCTGATATGCAATGTCATAGATTAGGCTTCGAGGCAACTCAGCTTTCATTCGCCGCTCATCAAAAACTCTGTGAAGCGATAAAGACAAAGCAGCTTAATATAGAGCTTATTCCTACCACTAACCTCGTGGAATGTCTCCGTTCTGTAAAGGAACCTGAAGAATTAAAGTTTATCATTAAAGCATCAGAGCTAACCGATGCCACTTTTGAACATGTAAAAGCGATACTCCACCCAGGAATAACGGAAAGGGAAGTAGCCTGGGAAATTGAGAGTTTCCTCCGTCAGAATGGAAGTGAGGGTATAGCCTTCGATTCTATTGTGGCCTCAGGCCCCAATTCAGCTTTACCTCACGCCAATCCAACAGAAAAAGCAATACATCCTGGGGAAGCTATACTAATTGACATGGGGGGCAAGTTCCATGGCTACTGCAGCGACTTCAGCCGTACTTTATATCTGAGCAATGACATGAAGCCCATCAACCCTCAGTTATTAGCCATTTACAATACCGTTTTAGAAGCGCAACTTATGGCTATAGACAAAATCGAATCAGGCATGACTGCTGCCCAGGCAGACCAGATAGCCCGTAACGTTATCAAGCAAGCTGGTTATGGTGATGCTTTTGGACATGGCTTAGGCCATGGTGTTGGAATAGCAATACATGAACTCCCAACATTGTCCCCCAATTCAACAGATTTACTTGCAGACAGTATGGTTTTCACCATAGAACCCGGGATTTACATTGCAGGGCTAGGTGGTGTTAGAATTGAAGATACGGTGATTTTGGAGAAAGGCAAACCTAAAATGCTCACCAGGTCAGCAAAGAACAGCTTCAAGCTATGAGTTCTCAGCGCCCAGAAATCCAAAGTCTGAATGCCTATAAAGGAAAAAAGGGGGACTATTTTGTGATAGATGCAGGTCAATTGAAAAAAGGAAGCACCATAGAATTAGATGGGAAGATATATCAGATTACTGACTACCGCCACATCAAAATGGGGCGTGGGTCAGCGCAGATCCGGCTACGCCTTCGCGATATTCGAAG
Organism: Dehalococcoidia bacterium; assembly: GCA_021162245.1. Classification (GTDB taxonomy): domain Bacteria; phylum Chloroflexota; class Dehalococcoidia; order GIF9; family AB-539-J10; genus JAGMDB01. The sequence goes on from JAGGZD010000126.1 coordinate 9,687, forward strand.
CGGCAATACGACCGAACGCTCTTTCCAGGCCAGCGACAAATTTACACCAGCTTTTCTGGAGCGTCGCTCAGTCCAATACCTGTACAACGACAACAGTCTTTACTATTTCATGGATAACAAGAATTACGAGCAAATAACGCTGACCACAGACCAGATCGGGGATGCAATAAACTATCTGAAAGAAGGGCTTAACCTGGAGATTTTAACTTACGACAACGAAGCTGTAAGCATAGAATTGCCTAGCGCCGTAGATCTTCAGATAGTAGAAACAGAGCCAGGATTCAAAGGAGATACAGCTACTGGCGGTAATAAGCCAGCAAAGTTAGAAACGGGCATTACTGTCCAGGTTCCTCTTTTTATCACTGTAGAGAACACCATCAAAGTTAATACTCGCAACGGCGAGTACCTGGAGAAAACAAGTTGATAAGAGCCGATTTACATGTCCACACTTGCTACTCCATAGATTGTTCTACGCCTTTGGAAAAGATAGTCAAGCACTGCCTTGAAGCAGGCATAAATTGTCTTGCCGTAACTGACCATGACACTATCGCTGGCGCCTTGAAACTGAGGGAAATAGCTCCTTTCAAAATAATAATCGGTGAGGAAATTTCTACACCCGCAGGCGATCTGATAGGGCTATTTCTCAACGAAGAAATTCCTCCATCGTTATCACCACAAGAAACAATAGCACGAATCAAAAGCCAGGGGGGGCTAGCTGACATTCCACATCCATTTGGCCGCTGGCCCGGCTACAATTGTAAGGGATTAAAAGCACCTGAAATTATATCGCAGGTCGACATTATCGAAGTTTTCAATTCCGCTACCCTTCTCCCCAATTCCAGGAAAGCATGGAATCTGGCTCGAAAATATAATCTCGCTCCCAGTGCAGGAAGCGATGCCCATACGCTGGGTGAAATTGGCAGAGCTTATGTAGAAATAGCTGAATTCGATAATCCTGCTGATTTCTTAGTTAGCCTGTTTCAAGGCTCAATATTCGGCCGCAAAACAGGCCTCCTGGCTCACCTCACCTCTGCTTGGGCAGCATGGGCAAAGGCAAGAAAAGACCATTGCTAAACATCGCCTGGTTCTCCACAGGAAGAGATGAAGCTGCACGACAGCTCCTGCAAGCTGTACAGGAAAATATCTCTACAGGTAACATAAAAGGGGAAATTAGCCTTGTTTTCAGTAATCGGGAACCCGGGGAATCACAAGAAAGCGACTCATTTTTTGACATGGCTCGCAGCTACGGCATTCCCCTTCGCTGCTTCTCTTACAGGAAATTCAAACGCCTCATCCCAGAAGAAAATGAAGCAGGAGAAAGTAAAAAACAATCTCAAGAAAACTGGCGCCTCAAGTATGATAGAGAGGTAGCCAGGAGGATTAATGAATTCTCCCCTGACCTTTGTGTTCTCGCTGGTTATATGCTTATCATAGGTAAAGAGCTATGCCAGAAATACAATATGCTCAACCTCCACCCAGCAGCGCCAGGCGGGCCAACAGGAAGCTGGCAAGAGGTAATCTGGACATTGATAAAAAGCAAAACCATGGAAAGTGGGGCAATGATACACCTCGTAACTCCTGAATTAGATAGAGGGCCAGTAGTTAGTTACTGCCTTTTTCCTATCAAAGGCAACCCCTTTGACCAGTACTGGCAAAGAAACGATAAAGAAACGCTGTTTAAGCTTATTCGCCAACACGAGCTTGCACGAGAATTTCCTCTCATTATTTCCACTCTTAAAGCAATAAGCCATGGGGAAATAGCCATACGAAACGGTAAAATACTTGATGCCAAAAAAAATATCACCCAGGGGTATAATCTCACAGAGGAAATAAATCGAGAGGTAGGGGCAGATTTAATATGACCAGGTTAATATGTTTTGACCTCGAAGGTCCTTTAGCCCCTCAGGATAATGCCTATGAACTAATGAAATTATTTCCCAATGGCGGGAAGATTTTCGAAGTTATTAGCAGATACGATGATTTGTTAACCCTGGAAGGCAGGGAAGGCTATGAACCAGGCGATACTTTATCTCTTATCGCTCCTTTCCTAGCATGGCATGGCATAAAGGAAAAACAAATTACCAACATGGGGCAGAAAGCTAAATTAACCCCAGGCGCATCCGAATTGATATCCCTGCTAAAATCTCGCGGCTGGCAAATATTTTGTATTAGCACCAGCTATGAACAGTACGCCTTCACAATCATACAAAGGCTGGGGATTCCAGTTCAAAATGTAGCCTGCACTTCCTTTCCCTTAGATCAAATTCGCCAACTATTAGATCAGGGCGATTTCGCTTTACTAAGGCAGGCCAATAAGGAACTCGTGACACTCACTCCAAGGGTAGATGACGCCAAAATCAAGGAATCACTGGACAAATTCTACTGGCATGAATTGCCCAGAACAAATTCAGGAGCAATCATAAACAAAATTAAACCCGTAGGTGGAAGGCGTAAATTAGAGGCATTAGAGAACTTCGCCTCAAAGCTTGGTAAGCCACTCTCTTCCTGGGTAGCAGTAGGAGATAGCATCACTGACTTCAAAATGCTTCAAGCTGTGAGCAAAACCGGAGGCCTGGCTATCGCATTCAATGCCAATGAATATGTCTTACCTTACTGCACTATGAGCCTAGCATCCACCAACCTGAATGATCTGCGGGTGGCTCTGGAATCCTGGGAGCAGGGCAAGAGACGAGCAGTGAGATTGACAGTTATGGAAAAGGAGAATGCCGGCGGACAAGGGGAGAGAGAACACTTCCACTGGCTAGCCGACACTGAGAATATATCCAGCCCTTTGGAAATTCACAGGAGAATTCGACGTCTGGTCCGAGAGGAAGCTGCTGAACTGGGCTAAACTAAATTCATCACCCTTTATTTCTTAATAATTGCTACTTTATATCAGGTGAGCTACTTCATAGCTATCCCAAATCGCCCCCATTATATTACGTGGCTCTCTACAATCTCCCAGCACATGCAAATGGGCAACTTTTCTTCTCAAGGATTCGTATAATTCATCATCAGGTTTCAACCCCAGTGCTAGAACTACAGTATCAGCTTTAATCGTCCTTTCATTAAAGATTTCACTGCTGGTGATAGCGCCCTCGGCAATCACTTCTTGAATACCTGTGTTAGTCAATATATTCACATTATTCGCAGCGAGCAATTCCAGAAGCATCATTCTATTTTCATGAGGAACTGGAAGGCCAGCAATCATCAATTCAGGCAGTATTTCTACTATCGTCACCATTGTCCCTTGCTTTGCGAGCCACAACGCTGTTTCACAGCCAATCAACCCTCCACCTACTACAAGCACTGAATCGCCCATTTTTCCCTTGCCAAGCAGTAAATCTATAGCAGTAACAACATTTGACCTTTCAATGCCCAGTATGTCTGGTTTAATAAAATTTGAGCCAGTCGCAACAAATACCTCATCGGGATTCTCCCTCTCAACAAGCTCTGGAGTCACTTTTGTCTCAAGTTTGATCTCTATTCCCAGTTTCTGCAACTGATTTTTATACCAGTCGTTCAATCTCCGCAAGTCTTGCTTAAAATCAGGTACAGAGGCTTCAATTAAATGTCCCCCAAGAGATTTCCCTTTTTCATATAAAGTTACTTTATGTTCCACAAGTGCTGCAACTCTGGCTGCCTCCATGCCTGCTACACCACCACCAACCACAAGTACCTTCTTTGGCTTCAAGGCAGGTCTCAATTGATACAACTTCTCTCTGCCGGTAGCGAAATTTACTGCACAGGATAAAGTTTTCCCCTCCATTATCCTCCCCATACAACCATCATGACAGCCAAGGCAGGGACGAATATCCTCCGTCTTTCCTTCCTGAACTTTTATCGGCCAACCTGGGTCAGCTAAAAGCGCTCTACCTAGGGCAACTATATCTGCTTTACCATCTTCTATTATTCCTTCTGCTAATTCTGGAATTCCCAGCCTACCAACAGCCAAAACTGGAATTTTCACCACTTTCTTAACTTTCTCCGCCATATCTACCATACACCCATGTTCCTGATACATTGGCGGATGAGCCCAGTACCAACTTTCATAACAACCAGCATCTACATGTAATGAATCAAAGCCTGCTTTCTCCAACAATGCAGCCATCTCAAGTCCTTCATCAATATCTCGGCCCGCTTCCTTATATTCCTCGCCAGGGAGTATTCCCTTTGCATTTGTTCCCTTCATATAATGCTTGAGGCCAAATCTGTATTGTACTGGAAAGTCTTTTCCCACCGTCTTTTTAATTATATTTAGAGTTTCAATTGGTAACGTGAGCCTGCCTTTCAAATCTCCACCAAATTTGTCTGCTCTTCTATTCCAAACAGCAGTGGTAAACTGGTCAAAAAGATAGCCTTCATGGCCATGTAGCTCAATCCCATCAATTCCTGCCATCTTTACTATCGTAGCCGCTTCGCCAAAAGCTTTTACCAGTCTCTCCACCTCTTCTGTGCTAAGTTCTCTACAGGTAAGGGCAGGGTCCCAGTAATTTGGGGTAGCAGAAGCTGAGACTGGCTGGCCGCGCAGTTCAGAAGGCGATGCGGTACGACCATAGCCCGCTGTTAGCTGAATAAATATTTTCGCCCCAAATGAATGAACGGCTTCAGATAACTCAGCAAAAGAAGGCAGAGCTGCTGAGCTAACCAATGGCTGCCCATACACCAGGGGATCTATATCATTTTCTACCTTAAAGAGACCACTTATTATTAACCCAACATCACCTTTCGCTCTCTCAATATAGTAATCTATAGCTCGCTGCATAATACTCCCATCAGGATTTATCATCCCAATAATTTCCATCGGAGCCATCGCTATTCTATTCTTAACAGTTACCTTCCCTATATTTACTGGCTCAAATAACTTTGAAAACGATTTGTGCACTTTTGCCTCTCATTAATAAAACTTGAACCCTGAGCAACATCTATCCCACTCTACTATAGCCTGTGTTTACATGCCTTTTAGATTTCGTCATATCTCCTTTCCGAAACGTACAATGTGTGGTATTGTACACTTTGCAGTATTAAATTTAAAAAGAATAGGCTAAGAACACTGCAACGCTAATAATGAATCCTCAATCGATTAAGTTTTAGGGCAGATGTACAATATGGAAATAATTGGCATGGGCGCAATTAACACCGATTGTTTATGCCGGGTGAGGGAAATAGTTACCGATGGTGAATCCGTAATCAACCACATCAAATCAGCACCGGGTGGTTCGGCGGCCAACACTGCCTATGGATTGGCCAAACTAGGGATACGGACAGGGTTCATCGGTGCTACAGGTGATGATGTGGAAGGCAGGTTTTCCATACAGGACTTCGAATCTGTCGGGGTGGATACCAGCGAGATCCAAACCAAGAAGGGAGAGAAGACGGGTTACGCACTATGCCTCAGCGACAAGTTAAGTAGGCGCTCCATCTATATTTTGCCTGGAGCCAACAATTTGCTCGGTTGGCAGGACATAAATTTGGATTATGTAAAGCAGGCTAAAATGATTCACCTTTCCTCCTTTGTAAACGACAAGCAATTCAATATTCAAATTGAGTTAGTAGAAAAGCTACCAAGGTCAGTCAAAATCAGCTTTACTCCGGGAATGCTTTATGCTACCAAGGGAATAAAGGCCTTATCCCCATTACTGGCCAAAACACACATTCTGTTCACCAATAGAGAGGAAATGGAGCAACTAACCAGCATGGACTTTAGCGCTGGAGCAAAAAAATGCCTCAGCCTGGGTTGCCAAATCGTCGTAGTTACACTCGGCAGAGGATTACCCTTAGCATCAGGGAAAACCTTCACCAGCTATATTTGCCACGCGAATAGAGAATATAAAATTGAATCTCAGAAACGGAACAGGGAAGGTCAACCAGAAGCTACCGGGGCTGGCGACGCCTTTGCAGCTGGCTTCCTTTTCGGCTTTCTCAAGGGAAGGAACCTGGAGCAATGTGGGCAACTGGGAGACATGATAGCTCAACACGCATTGAACAAAGCAAGTGCCAGAGAAGGCCTCCCTACCTTAGCAGAGATTTGCATACCCTAGCCACGCCTTCCAGATATCAGAATCAGCAATCAGAAAAGAGATGCAAGCACCCTTAAAATGATGTCTGCATCTCTTTGACATGTTAAATGTCGTATAGTCAATCTAAAATCTACTTAAATGCTTGAGTGCTCCTTGTTCCTGGAGTATCAGTGTGCACTACCTCGCGGTCTGCCACTTCCAACGCTTTATCCAGAATCCCTATGCCTTCATCCACCTGCTCTTTTGTAATTATCAACGGTGGAGCAACCATGATAGTGTCATACCAGTAAGCCGTGTATAAACCACGTTTAGACGCCTCAGCTATTATTTTATCCGTCATGAGAACTTTGTGGAACTTATCAGCCTTCGTATCAAACCTCTCTTTCGTCTTCCTGTTCTTCACTATCTCAAGAGCCCAGAAATGCCCCATCCCTCGTACATCACCAATACACTCATGGCGATCGCCCAACTCATACAATTTCTTTTCCAGGTATTTAGCAACAGTCTGAGGAAGTCCGGTCGCCATAAGTCTCTTATATTCTGCTACAGCTGGCGCTACAGCTGACAGGGCAAGCGGGTGGAATGAATATGTATGCCCATGACACATTGTTTCTTCCTCAAAATAATCTTTGATCTTTCCCGTTGTTACCGTAATTCCGACAGGAGTATATGCACCAGTGCATCCTTTGGCTGTAGTTAATATATCAGGCATAACATTCCAGTTTTGCATAGCCCAGGCGGGGCCCGTGCGATACCAGCCAGTCATCACTTCATCTGCAACAAGCAATACTCCGTTTTCGTCGCAAATCTTTCTTAATCGCGGGAAATACTCTGGTGGCGGAACTATCCTGCCATTCGTACCCACTACAGGCTCAACAAGCACCGCAGCCACATTGCCTTCTTCCTTAATCATGTAATCCACATATTCAGCACATTGTATATTACAGTCAGGATACTTTAGCCCAAACGGGCACCTGTAACAGTAAGCATCTGGAGCAAAACGCACACCTGACACCGTACATCTCGCCCGTTCTGCATACCAGCGCCTCGGATCCCCCGTAAATGTAATGCTAGCAGCAGTGCCCCCATGATAGGAATGATATCTTGAAATTACCTTATAATTCGGCGACTTATACTGTCTCAGTATCTTTAGCGCCGCTTCGTTCGCCTCAGTCCCGGAGGTGGAGAAGAAAAATTTGTCCAACCCCTTGGGCATCACCGTAAGCAAAGCTTCAACTGCGCTCGCTGCGGATTCCTGCATAAATCCCGGTGCTATGTAGGGCATCTTCTCAGTCTGTTTAACTATAGCTTCAATTATTACTTTATTTTTATGGCCAAGATTGGAACACATTAACTGAGATGAGAAATCAAGGTAACGCTTATCATCTTGATCATACATGTAGACGCCTTCGGCGTCTTTAATAAACAACGGTTTCTTCCACCCCTTTTGTGCCCTCCATGTACCATAAGTATGCTCTGTTAATGACTTAAGTATTTCTTCGACTTTGGCCATTTTTAGTTCTCCTTATTAGATTTTCTTAGGTTTATATTCGGGCGCTGACTTATACTCGCTTTTATAATTTATGTCTTTCAAGTACGGACAAGTATCTCCGCAAGCTTTTGAAAGGCCACATTTTATTGTACTATGGCCATCATCCCACTCACTAACAAAAGCATTAACATGCCGCAACGGGCAATGCACACGGCGAGTCTTAATCAATTTAGCCATAACTTAATTCTCCTTAAACAACGATTTCAATTTAAGAATACGTTCGTTTCTTTTCTTAGCTATTCTTTCAAAGACTCGAGGTATATCCGCCATCAAAGATTTCGAAATCTTCGCTGCGTCCATATAGAACTTCACAATTACCTCTTCCAGTGCTACAGCTATACTTAAAGCTTCAGCATAACTTGCACCCTCTGGCAGCTTAGTTTCAATAGAATAATCATCCGTATCTACACCCTTAAAAGAAAAACAACCTTCAATTGCATCGGTGATAACTCCATAATAAGTTCTCTGCACCAGTGTTATGTTTTTGTCGTTTTCCTTGGCGAATGACAAAAACTCTTCCTCCTCATCCGCATATTTTTGAGCCAGGTTCCCATAGAATTTCGCCGATTCGCTCTCAAGTTCTCTGGCAAAACTGATAGCTTCAGAAGCCGTATTTAGCTTCATTTACAATTACCTCCTTATTTATAGCCACCTTTGGATAACAACCTTGCTTTCCGTAAAGAAACGAACAGCTTCTTGCCCCTGTGTATGTAATGTACCGAAGAATGAATCCTTCATACCACTGAAGGGGAAGAACGCCATAGGCGCCACTATTCCAACATTTATACCCACATTACCGCTGATAATCTCGTATTGGAACTGTCTGGCATCCTTACCATTCGAAGTAAAGATAGCATGCCCATTGCCAAATGAGGTGGAATTAGCCATGTTTATCGCCTCGTCCAGATTCTTCGCTCTAACGACGCTCATTACAGGCCCGAAGATCTCTTCTTGGGCTACTTTCATATCTGGTGTAACATTCTCAAGTATAGTTGGGTTTAGGAAGCATGTATCAGGATAATCACCCACAAGGTTCGTTGGTTTTCTGCCATCAAGCCTGAACTTCGCCCCAGCCTTTATTCCATCTTCTATATATGCAAGGATTTTTGCTTTCTTCTTTGCATCACGCACAGGCCCCATCTGGGTCGATTCATCAAGTCCATAGCCCACCTTTATTTTGGATGCCGTGTCAGCAACATCATCCAAAAACCTGTTGTAGAAAGCATCATCACCAACAACACAAAGAACAGTGCCAGCTAAACAGCGTTGGCCTGTATTTCCGAAAAACGATGTCATAAGAGCTGGTATAGTTCTTTTCACATTGCAATCCGGCATTATTACCATATAGTTCTTGGCACCACACTGAGCGATGACCCGCTTTCCCGTTTCACCACACCTTTTATAAATAACATCTCTCCCCGTTGGGGTAGAGCCAACGAAAGTGATCCCCTTAATGTCTGGATGGTCTAACATACCATTCACAACTGTTCTCCCACCATTGACCACGTTGTACACCCCAGGGGGGAAACCAGCTTCATCTACCAATTCGGCAATCTTCCTCTGACTTAGAGGGACCTCACTCGAAGGTTTGACAACAACCGTATTCCCAGTAGCCACAGCATATGGCGCCGACCATAGTGGAATCATAAAAGGGAAATTGAAAGGTCCTATTACACCAAAAACGCCTAACGGCTGCCTAATAAGATATTCATCTATGCCAGAGGCAATATCCTCCAGATTATATCCCATCATTAGCGATGGAATCCCCGTAGCCACTTCCACATTTTCAATGCCTCGCCTCGATTCTCCTCTGGACTCATCTATGGTTTTGCCGTGTTCCTGTGTCTGGATTCTGCTACATTCCTCAAACTGCTCTTCCAGCAACTCCTTTAACCTGAAGAGACATCTCACCCTGGCCAGCGGAGTCGTTCTCCTCCAATCGGGAAAAGCCTGTTGAGCTGCTTCTACAGCGGCACCTATCTCCTCCTCCGTTGAAATGGGAACTTTTGCAATCGTTTCCATCTTAGCTGGATTCACCACATCTCTAAGCTCCCCCTTGGATTCAACCCATTCTCCAGCGATGTAGTTCTTGATTACAGGTACTCCTTTTGTTGGTTCTTCTAATAATGCCATGTGTCTAATACCCCCTTTTCTATTACCTTGGCTGAATTAAAGCCAAAGGGTATAAGTATAGAATCTTTTATATTACAAGTCAAATACGCGAATTGAATCATCTAAAATCGAACCGAAGGTATTTAAGATATGCTCTGGCTAGCGCTATAAAGGAGGTTAAGCCAGGCAATGGAG
>JAGGZD010000060.1 GCA_021162245.1 Dehalococcoidia bacterium
AGATAATGGGCTTTCTTTTAAAGAAATAATAGCTGTTTGTTTTCCTCATTTCGGTAACTCCTTATGTTAGGTTAATGTCATCACTAACCATGCCATTAGTGTTACCTATGTATCTCAGCCTCCGCAAACCCCTGTTCGCGTAAGAAAACATGTTACCCAAAGAGCCCATTTCGTGAAATAGCCAGTATCCCACACATCTGCAGTTCTACGGTGCAACAAGCTGAAATCACAACCTGCTCAAGCAACTTACCTGAAATATTTATCATCTCGCTTCTTGGTGCCGATGATAAGCCATACCACGGCAGCAATAAGAATTACTGAAACAATGATGACGACAACCAATCCCGTTTTACCCAGCCCCCCAAACTTCTGGGTATTAGTCACAGTTCCGAAACTCGCTCCTATCCAACCTGACGGCACAATCATCATCTAACTCACCCCCTTAGCGCCAGCCTGCAGCTGCTTAAGGCGAGGATAAACTCCTCCACTACAGGTTAGTAGCTATCCATTTGTATTATAGGAGAGGGCTTATGCTCTCTCGAATATTGGTCCACAGTATTGTTGCGCTTCACTCACGACAGTAGCGGTCTCACTTCTTCTCCGATTTGGTAAGCACCTCATCAATCAAGCCATATTCCACTGCCTGTTCGGGGTCAAGATAAAAATCCCGGTCAGTATCATGGGCAATTTTCTCCATATCCTGGCCGGTATGCTTAGCTACGATATCGCGGATCCTCTCCTGCAACCGCATAATCTCCCTGGCTGCTATTTCAATATCGGCTGCCTGACCTTGAGCGCCACCAATTGCCTGATGAAGATGAATAGTGGAGTTGGGCAAGGCATACCTCTTACCATGAGTGCCAGCACAAAGCAACAAAGTTCCCATGCTAGCTGCCAGTCCAACACAAATAGTGGACACAGGACAACGAAGAAGCTGCATAGTATCATATATAGCCAGTCCAGCGCTGATCACTCCGCCAGGGCAATGGATGTAAAGGCTTATGTCTTTGTCAGCATCTTCTCTCTCCAGATAAAGAAGCTGAGCAACAACAAGATTGGCTATCTGGTCATTAATAGGCGTGCCCAGAAAAACAATTCTCTCCCTCAGTAAAAGGGAGTATATGTCAAAGGCATGTTCGCCACGAGCGCCTGTCTCGGTTACCGTGGGAATTATCACTTGAGATACTGTATTCATCATTCCTCCTTCATTGATTTCGCTATTTATCAACCCCACGCTCTTTATTCCCTTCCCCATGGGTCCCACTAGCTATTTGTGCTAGCAGGTCTATCGTTTTATCGTGGAGTAAAGTTCGTTCAATTGATTCCCTAACTTGAGGTGTGGCAAGAAATTCCTGCATTTTTTCTCCATTCTCAGCTTTCCCCAGAATTTCCTTTGCTTTATTATCTACCTCCAATGGGGAAATTTCGATTTTTTCCTCTTCCGACACTTTATCCAGAACCAGAGTATTAGTAATTCGTTTCTTAGCCATCGGTTGCAATTCCTGTCTGAGTTCCTTCCCTGTTCTATTTATTCTCTTCAGGTAATCCTCCACCTCATGATAACCAAGACGTCGCGCTTCATCTCTGAGAAAAGCATCAATTTCCCTATCCTCAAAAATGGGAGGGTAGTCCACATGACTGAGCTCGACAACAGCCTCGATGGCTTTTTGTCTTAGCTGCCGTCGACTTCTCTCGTCAGCTGCAGCTTTCAAATAAGCCTTCACCTGTTTCTTGAGTTGAGCCAAATCAGCATAATCACAACTCTGAGCAAATTCGTCATTGACTTCAGGTAGCTGCTTCTCCTTGATCTCAGTAACTACGACTTCGAAATGGCATTCCTTGCCACAAAATTCCTTAATGCTATAATCATCGGGAATTTCAAGATTGAAACTCTTTTCCTCGCCCTTCTTCATCCCCACCAAATTTGCGGCAAAGCCAGCCAGGGGGAAATTCGATTTATCATTCACCTCATATACTAGATCTTTGTGATCCAGAAATGATTTATCCTCTACAGTTGCCTTAATATTGATAGTAACAAAGTCAGCAAGCTGCACAGGGCGTTCCACAGGTAACAACACAGCACGCTCCTGTCTCAGATTTTCAATAGCAGCTTTCACATCTTTAGCAGTAATTTTTACAGGTTCAAGTTTTACCCTTACATCATGGTACTCACCAAGCTTAACCTCAGGGTGAAGAGGCACGATAGCTTTGAAAATTAAAGGCTCTTTTTGAACAAACTCTATTCGCGCTACATCAACAGGTTTAATTTTCTCCAATTCAATCGCCTGCTTATAGAGTTGTGGTACCAATTGCTCCAACGCTTCATTTAGCAAAGTGTCCTTACCTATATGTTGCTCCAAAACAGCTCGCGGCGCTTTCCCTTTACGGAAACCAGAAATAGAAGCTTTGCGCCTCAGTCGGCGATAGGTTTCGTCCAAGGTTTTCTCCATTTCATCGGCTTCAGCCTCTATATTAAGCGCTATCTGACAATTCTCGATCTTTTCACTGTTTACTTTCATAGCTTACATCCTATCATTTTACAGTTACCCTCTCAAATAAGTATCACCATCCTCAACCTATATCACTCCACATCAAGTAAAAAATATATGGATATCGGTGGCAAACCCCAACGTCACGAATCCTAAAATTCACAACTCTCCATTTCCAGTACGGGAAAGAATTTCGCGTTTCAATTTAAGATTCAACTCATCAAGTTGATTTTCATCCACGTAAGATGGAGCATCGAACATCACATCAACAGCATTTTGATTCTTAGGAAAAGCAATAACTTCCCTTATAGTCTTTTCTTTAGCGAGTAGCATAACCAGGCGGTCCAGGCCAATAGCAATACCTCCATGGGGCGGTGCTCCATATTCCAATGCTTTAAGGAAAGAGCCAAAGCGGCTTCCCATTTCTTCTTCACTATAGCCAAGAAGATGAAAAATTTTCTCCTGCAACTCACGTTTATGGATTCTGATGCTGCCACTACCAAGCTCACATCCATTGCATACCACATCATAGTGGTGAGCATAAACTTGAGCTGGTTTTATATCAAGTAGCGATATGTCCGCCTCTCGCGGGGCGGTGAAAGGATGATGCATACTCTCCCAGCGATTTGTAGCCTCACTCCACTCCAGCAAAGGAAAATCAAGCACGAAGCTCAAAGCCAGCAAATTATCATCAGCTAAATTAAGGCGACTTGCCATCTCACGGCGCAATTCATCTAATGTATTGTTAACTATCTCCGCTTTATCCGCTACAATTAGCAGAAGGTCACCAGGCTTGGCTTCCAGTTTGATACATATATCTTCTAGCTGAACAGGAGTCAAATACTTCGCAGCCGCCGATTTTACTTTATCCAGTACTCCAGCTTCTCCCAGCAAAGCTACGGTAGTTAAACCCTGGGCTCCACAACTTCTGGCTAAACTAACCAGCTCATCCAGCTGGCGACGACTATAATGCGCACAGCCAGGAACACATATACCCCTTACCCTACCACCCGCGGCAAGCACGGAGCGGAAAACAGTGAACTCTGTCTGAGCAGCAATATCAGAGATATCTTTAAGCTCCAATCCAAACCTCACATCAGGTTTATCTGTGCCATAGCGCTCCATCACTTCTCTGTAAGAAAAACGCGGGAAGGGTTTCAATACCCTCATTCCTGGTCGGACAGTCTCTATAAGCAAGGTGAACAGTTTCTCCATAAGCTGCAATATATCCTCTTCCTCTACAAAACCCATTTCTAAATCCAGTTGAGTAAATTCGGGTTGGCGGTCGGCTCTCAAATCTTCATCTCGAAAGCATTTCGCTATCTGAAAATACTTTTCCAGTCCAGCCACCATAAGGAGTTGCTTGAGTTGTTGTGGGGATTGTGGTAAAGCGTAAAATTTGCCAGGATTGAGGCGGCTAGGCACGAGGTAATCCCTGGCACCTTCAGGAGTACTCTTAATCAAAATGGGGGTTTCCACTTCAACAAAACCCCTGGTATCGAGGAAATCGCGTATGAATTTTATCACCCTGTGCCGCAGGACGATGTTATCCCTCATTCTAGGCCTTCTTAGATATAAATAGCGGCTCTTCAGACAAAGACTTTCCTCCACCTCCATATCCTCATTTATATAAAATGGTGGCGTTTCCGACCTGTTAAGTATGTCAGCGTGTTGAACCACCACCTCAATTTCCCCGGTAGCCAATTTAGAGTTCTCTGTCCCTTCAGGGCGAGAAACAACTTCTCCTACAATCTGGATCACATATTCGTTGCGCAGTGAGCCAGCTACTTGACATACTTCCGGCGATACTTGCGGATTGAACACTATCTGGGCTATGCCACTGCTGTCTCGCAGGTCAATAAACGCCATGCCCCCATGATCACGACGCCGATGCACCCAGCCAGCCAAAGTAACCTTCTGCCCCACATTTTTCTTCCTTAATTCAGCGCAGCTATGAGTCTTAAGCAAAATAACCTCCTCTCGCCTGAACAGCGATTATAGCTTATGAGCAGCTTTCATTCAATAAATAGTCTCTTCCCTTAATCCGTGAGTGATAGATATATAGCAAAGCTAAGGGGCATGTGATAAATTGTCACATAAAAGGTGAAAGGCATGAAAAAGAGAAGTACATTGGGGGTTACACTCACTGGAGGGCTTGAGGAGGAAGTAATGCCATGGGCGGGAACAGCATTATTGGTAGAGCTGTACAGG
>JAGGZD010000071.1 GCA_021162245.1 Dehalococcoidia bacterium
CAGAGGTGGGCAGACAGGATAGGAGCGGATGCATATGGAGTAGATGCGGCTGATGCGGCGAAGAAAGCGATGGAGTTACTAGGCGAAGGATAAGAAGGGAGACGTTAATAAGCTAGTTGTAGCTATGTTCTGTGTTAATGTTGTTTGTGGCAGATTATATATGTGAGTTGGGGGATGGATCGTAAGGATCGCATAGATTCTAAATCTATGTAGCCGGGTGAGACTCCCGGATTCCCCGCCATTAAACTTGGGTGCGGAGTGTTGCTGCCTCAGAAATTAGCCTGTCTGTCCGACGATCTTGGGCTTGGTGTAGTCCTTTGGCACATGAATCTGTTTTCTCTTTCTCAGATGCTTGTGGCGGAATTTGTGGGCGCGCTGAATCGGAGATGAAGTTCGTCATTGTATTTGCACGTGGGATTTTGCCTTGGGGGGACGGAAAGTTATTTTTGTGATAATGGTATTCTGAATTTATCTGCCAATGATTTCGATGATTTTATTTTTGCTCTTAATGCCGCTGATAATTCTCACTTGACTTTTTGGTACTTCAAAATGCTTTGCTAATAGTTTAAGAACTGCCTGGTTAGCTTTGCCTTCTCTGGGGGGTTTGTTGACTTTCACTGTGAAGCTGCTATCCTTTTGGCTAACCTCTTCGGTTCTTGAATTAACTTTTACCTTGACTTGAATCTTCATTGATTAGTGTTCCCCACATTCCCTGTTTGTAAAATTTATTTAGATTAACCCGTGTTATTTCGTTGGTTAAGTGTTTTCTAGCGTGAGTAAATACCCTGATGTAGTTATCGGTCAAGCCAGAGTATATATTGCTCCCAGAGACTGTTTCTTTTTCCCATAGAACGGGCATAATTTGTCCTAGAGATCGGGCATGAAAATCGTGTTTGCAACATTGGGCTAGTTCTAGCATTTGTTGAACGCGTTCCTTCTTTACCTGATCCTTTACTTGCCCTGGTGCTTTAGCTGCCACTGTCCCAGGTCGAGGTGAGAATGGAAAAACGTGAATGTTGGCAAAGTTAGCTTGCTGACAAAAACGATAGCTTTGCTCAAACTCCTTATCTCCTTCTCCAGGGAAGCCTATCATGATGTCAGTGGTTATAGCTACATTGGGGATAGCCTCTCTCATTAAATTCATGGTCTTTTGATAATCATCCAGCGAGTAGCAGCGTCTCATTCTCTGGAGTATAATCTCGCTTCCGCTTTGGAGAGCTAAATGGAGATGGCGGCAAAGTCTTCTGTCTTGCCACAGGTTAAGAAGCTCAGAAGAGATTTCCTGTGGTTGTAGGGAAGAGAGGTGTAGCCTCTCAATGTTTGTATCGTGAAGAATAAGCTCTATTAATCCTCGGAGGTCAATCCTGTTGTGGCTATAGCAACCCACTTTAGTTCCGGTGAGAATGACTTCCTTATAGCCAACAGCTACTTTCTCCTTGATTTCACTAATTATTTGGGAAGCAGGCAGGGAATATTCGTGAGTTCTTACGTAAGGTACAATGCAGTAGGTGCAGGGACTATGGCAACCATTCTGGATCTTTATCAGACTGCGGACTCTAGTATTGTAAGACGTTTTGGATTGCTTCGTTTTCTCTGTGCTGCCTTCAGGATTTTGGCTTTCTGTAATGGTGGGGGGGGGATATTGTGATGACAAGCTTTCTACAATTTCTAGCAAATGTTTCTTCCCCTTATTGTCAATGATCGTGTCAGCAATTTGACTTAGTTCCTGGGGAGCTCTTTGAGCGTAACAGCCAGTGGCAACAATTAAGGATCTGGGATTCTTTCGCCTGGTTAGCCTGAGCCAGTGGCGCGATTTGCGGTCAGCGATATGAGTTACTGTGCAGGTATTGATAATATAAATGTCGGCTACCTCGTCAGGATGTACAAGATGGTAGCCAGCTTTGTTAAACTGACCAGCTAGAAATTCTGTTTCTGCCTGGTTGAGTTTGCACCCTAACGTGTAGAAAGCTACTCTCATATTTTTGCTCCTGAGCATTGAGGTGGATTATATTTGTTGCTTTCCGTTGTTGTCCAGCGATCTCATCGCTCTATCCGGATTTCCTTCAGAATGCGTTTGCTGCAGACAGTTTAAATTGATTTTCTCAAGTTTCCTGAATACGCCATGGTGGACTTAAACTATATAAGCCAGTACAAATCCTTTACTGGCAATTATTTTTGTTGCTATAATGAAAATCTACTTAGAGTTACCGCGATGGTAACATAATAACAAATTTATGAGAATTCTGGGAATAAAAGGAGATGTGTCATGTCGCAAAAAATGACTAGAGAAGAACTTTTAGCTAAAGCTAAGAAACCAGCGCAGGATGCAATGAAGTTGCATCATGATTATCGTGGAAAGATGCAGACAATGCTCAAATGCCAGGTTCGTGATTTAAATGATTTTGCAATCTATTATACCCCCGGCGTTGCTGAGCCTTGTAGGGCTATAAAGGCGGACGAATCGAAGTTCGATGAACTTACTAACAGATGGAATACCATAGCTGTGGTTTCTGATTGCACTCGAGTTCTTGGTCTGGGAGATATTGGACCTAAGGCAGGTTATCCGGTGATGGAAGGAAAGGCATTGCTATTCAAATACCTTGGAGGTGTGGATGCTGTGCCTGTTTGTCTTGGTACCAAGGACCCTGATGAAATTGTCAGAACAGTTAAGTTGATTGAGCCATCATTCGCAGGCATCAACCTGGAAGATATCTCTTATCCTAAGTGTTTTGGCATTCTTGATAGGTGCCGTGCGCAGGCAGAAACCCCTGTGTGGCATGATGATGTACAGGGGACTGCGACGATAATGCTAACGGGGTTGATAAATGCTCTGAAGATAGTGGGAAAGAAGATAGAGAATTGCAAAATTGTCTTTAACGGCACTGGAGCGGCTAATACTGGTTGTACCAGGCTTCTCTGGGCTTATGGTGGGGAACCTGGAAATACCATAATGGTTGATAGTAAAGGCATACTTCATAAGGGAAGGAAAGATCTGGAGGAAAAGAAAGATACGTTTGCTGAAAAGTGGCGCTTTTGTGAAATTACTAACCCTCAGGAGGCGACTGGTGGTTTAACGGAAGCATTAAAAGGTGCTGATATACTTATTTCTTATTCTAAATCAGGACCAGGTGTTATTACGCCTGAGCAAATCAAGGCAATGGAGAAGGATGCGATATGTTTTGTTGCTGCTAATCCCATACCTGAGATTTGGCCATGGGAATGTAAGGAAGCAGGGGCTAGAATTGTCGGTACGGGTAGGTCAGATTTTCCTAACCAGGTAAATAACTCAGTAGGATTCCCAGCTATCTTCCGTGGCGTTCTTGATGTACAAGCCAGGATTATTACCGATGATATGTGTATTGCTGCTGCTGAATCACTGGCGAAATATGCTGAGAAAAGGGGCATAAACGAAGACGATATCTTGCCTAGAATGGATGAGACAGGTGCTTATATTGATGAAGCCGTAGCTGTGGGGATGAAAGCTCAGGAGTTGGGCATTGCCAGGTTGAAGGTTAGTGCTGGTGACCTTCGTAAGAAAGCAGAAGCTATGATAATGAGTGCCCAGGGACAGGTTAATTGTCTGGTAAAGAATGGGTACATTGCCAAAGCAGGAACTGATTAAGGAGGGGAAAATATGAGAGAAATCAATGTTGAGGATATTACTAAAACCGTAGCTCATTTGTTTGAACACTCTTGTCATTATCTCACTGATGATGTATTAGCTGCGCTTAAACAGGCACGTGGAAAGGAAAAATCCCCTGTTGCTTGTGGTGTACTGGATAGGCTCTTAGAGAATGTGGAGATAGCTGGCAAGGAGCAAATCCCCATGTGTCAGGATACTGGTCTTGCTATAGTTTGGCTGGAGATTGGACAGGAAGTGCATATAACTGGTGGAGACTTGTATAAAGCGGTCAACGAAGGAGTGCGCAAGGGATATGACGAGGGTTACTTGCGCAAGTCTGTAGTGAGCCAGCCTTTTTCCGCTAGAGTTAATACTAAAGACAACACGCCGGCGGATATCTGGACAGACATAGTTCCGGGCGACAAGCTTAAAATAATCGTAATGCCTAAGGGAGGTGGTTCTGAGAATATGAGCCGCCTGACGGTGTTGACTCCAGCAAAGGGGCGCCAGGGAATTATAGATTATGTGGTGAATCGTGTTAGCGAGTCTGGTAGTAATCCCTGCCCACCGGTTGTTGTAGGTGTGGGGATAGGGGGGACAACGGAGAAGACTATGATGTTGGCCAAGAAGGCGTTGCTGCGGAAATTAGGGCAGCCAAACCCAGATGCTGAGATAGCTGAATTAGAGAGGGATATTTTACGCGGTGTTAATAATCTGGGCATTGGGGCAATGGGATATGGCGGGACAATTACTGCCCTGGCAGTTCACGCCGAAGCATTCCCTTGTCACATTGCTAGCTTGCCGGTAGCTGTTTGTTTGATGTGCTGGTGTGATCGAAAGGGAGAGGCAACTCTATAGAAGGAGGCAACATGGCTGCAGATAAGCTTGAGGAGAAAACTGAAAGGGAAACAAAGATGGTTGATGTTTACGTTATGGGTAAACATTATAAAGCCCCTGAGGGGCTTACTATTCAGACAGCATTGGAGTATTGTGGCTATAATGTTATTAGAGGATGTGGTTGCCGTGCTGGGTTTTGTGGTGCCTGTGGCACGATTTATAGTTTCACGTATGACTTGACAATAAAGTATGCGCTTGCTTGTCAGAAAGAAATTGAGCAAAACATGGTGATAATGCAGGTGCCTTTTTTCCCTTCAATTGAGGCTATTTATGATTTAGGGGATTTGGAGCCTGAGGAAGGCAAAAATAGATTGCTGGAGCTTTACCCTAACCTTATTACATGTTTTGGCTGTAATAATTGTACTAAAACTTGCCCTCAGGATCTTTTAGTGATGGATTTTGTATCTGATGCCTTAAGAGGTGATTACGAAAAAGTGTATGAGAAATCCTTTGACTGTGTAATGTGTGGTTTATGTGCTGCCAGATGTCCGCAGGGGATACAGCCATATAATATAGCTTTAGCGGCTCGGAGATTGAGGGGCTCTTATCTTACCCCCGCACCTCAACATAATCTGGATAGAGTAAAAGAGATAGAGGAAGGGAAATTTGATGTTGAGCTTGAGGCGTTGAAAAAATCGAGTGAGACTGAATTGCGTCGGAGATATGCAGAGCGTGAGATAGAGCCGGCTTTGTAAAGACTTTTCGGAAGGAGGTTGTCAAAATGCCATATCCTGCTTCTATGGAAGAGAGTAAAAGAAAGGTAGAGGAGACCAGGATGCGCCGATTGGAGAAAGGGCCGTGTGCACGTATTGATGAGGCTGAGAGAGATCGCCTGGTAGGTAAATTCCATCCCGATTATAGCAAGGAGCAATTTCGCAAGATAAAATTAGGGCCAAATAAAGGTTGTTCAGCACCTTTGGAGATAGCTGATATATTAGAGGGGAATAGTCGTGTCGATCCTGATAAAATTGATCTCCAGAAAGTTGACTATGATGTTGATGTTTTGATAATTGGGTGTGGAGGGGCTGGTGGGTCGGCAGCACTTTTAGCTGAGGAAAATGGTGCTAGTGTTCTGATATCATCGAAGCTGCGTTTGGGGGATGCTAATACTATAGGGGCTCAGGCAGGGACGCAGGGGTGTGATAGGGCTGAAGATTCTCCCGTTATGCATTACCTGGATATAATGGGAGGAGGACATTTTACTAATAACCCTGATCTGGCTGAGGCATTAGCTAAAGATTCCCCCGATGCAATTAGGTGGTTGGAAGAGTTAGGAGTTAACTGGGATAAGGAAGCTGATGGTTCGTATCATGAGTTATCGGGAGGTGGTGCCAGCAGGAGGAGAATGCATTCGTGCCGAGATTATACTGGCCTTGAGGAAATGAGGGTTATACGAGATGAAATTCGACAAAGAAACTGGCATGGAAGGAAGATAAATTGGGTGGAATTTGAGCCAGCTATAGAATTGCTGGTGGATGATAAAGGGCAGGTCGCTGGAGCGATACTAATGAACCTGGAAACCAGGCGGATGACTATAGTGCGAGCCAAGGCAGTAATCATGGCCACTGGTGGCCTGGGGCGCACACACATTCAGGGATTTCCTACGACTAACCATTATGGTGCTACAGCCGATGGCTTGGTGTTAGCTTATCGAGCGGGTTGCCAGCTTGTTGATATTGATACAATGCAGTATCACCCCACAGGTGCAGTTTTTCCTCCTCAGGTTTTGGGTCTCCTGGTTACAGAAAAAGTAAGAACTTTGGGAGCGGAGATAGTCAATTGTGATGGGGAGCAATTTGTTCATCCTTTGGAGGCAAGAGATACGGAAGCCTCGGCAGAAATTCGTGAATGTAAGGAGCGTGGCAAAGGGGTTATTACGCCCACAGGGGAAGTTGGGTGTTGGCTTGATTCGCCTATGATTGAAATTAAACGAGGGGAGGGGACTATACTGAGAGAGTTACCTGCAATGGTGCGACAGTTTAACCGCTTCAATATAGATATAACTAAGGACCCAATGCTGGTTTACCCGACTCTTCATTACCAGAATGGTGGGATTATGATTAGAGCTGATACTTCTACTCCAGTGGCAGGATTATTTGCCGCTGGCGAATGTGAGGGTGGAGTTCATGGCAGGAACAGGCTTATTGGTAATTCAACATTGGATTTGTTTGTCTTTGGGAGGAGAGCAGGCAGAGCGGCGGCTACGTGGGCTAAGGAAGTGAAATTAGGTAAACTTAGTTTAGGACACATACGTAAATGGCAACAGGAGCTTAAGAAAGCAGGCTTAGAGAAAATGCCTGTTTCTCCTATGCTTTTACCTAATTATGCTAATCAGGGAAAACCTGTACCTGGTTTTCATCCGCTTGGCCAAGAGAGTCCTTATACTCCTTTTGGTGACAGAGCTGTACGATGGATTTGATAGGAGGCTGATATGCCACTGCGTGAGCAAAGAGATGTTAAGGAAATCGAGAATGTTTTAAATCAAGTATTAAATGTTGCTTCTCCACCTGTCGCCAGATGCCGTCTTCTCTCAACGGGATTTAATCCTGGCCATGCCCTGAATATAACTGAGGATATTGGTGGGCATAAGGAGTGCATAGGTTGTGGCAATTGCGTGGATGCGTGCCCTTTTTTGTTTCGTGAACCCTCCAGGCGTGAAAAAACAGAACAGCGAACATCTATGGCGTTGGAGAGTATAGTGGGTGTAGATTGTGACCAATGCGATGCTTGTGTCTTAGCCTGTCCTCAGGTAGATACTACCATTAAAAATTATGTAGTTCAGCACCGTATGATAGAAGTCATGTCCAGGCTGGAGCAAAGAATAGGAGATGAAGACGAACCCGACTTGGATTTGTTCATTGAGGAAGCTGTAGCTTAGTGATGTTAGCTATGTACCGGAAATCAAACAGCTCATAAATGGGAGAATGTTAAATGAATTTTGATGTGCCGGAAGAGTTAAAGATGCTCCAAAGTATGGTGAGAGATTTTGTCACTGAGCAATTGAAGCCGTTGGAGAGAATTGTTCTAGGGCGGGCTGCTGATTTGACTGATGCTCAGATGTATCTTCCTTTGGAAAAGGAGCAAGAGCTAATAGGGATGGCAAAAGAAATGGGTTTATGGGGGGTAAATGTCCCTGAAGAACTTGGCGGTGTGAACGTGGGCACTTTGGGGAATTGTCTGATTGAAGAAGAATTGGCTCAAACAGTTGTCCCTTTTAAGCTTGGCGATGTCACGCCGATACTTTTTGATTGTAATGAGAAGCAAAGGGAAATTTACTTTACCCCTGTGCTTAATAGGGAAAAATATGCCTATCTGGCATTGATGGAGCCTGGCAGGGAGAATTTTGGGGAACTGGGAATGCAAGCGGAAAAGAAGAATGGCAGCTATGTTCTCAATGGTAAGAAACTGTCCCTTTCTAGAGCTGGAGAAGATTATTTCGCTGTTGTTTTTGCCTCTACTGATCCAGGGAAGGGACCGAGGGAGGGCATAACTTGCTTTCTGGTAGACAAAAGGGTTTCTGGTTTTAGTGTAAATGGTGATGAAACTACAACTGGCTGGGAGGCAAGAGAAAGAAAACCCATGTCTTTAGTTTTTGACCGATGTCAAGTAGCAGCCGAGAATATACTGGGCGAAGAAGGGATGGCTTTCCATTTGGGTAAGAAATGGCTTCCTTCGAGGCGGATTGTGAGGGGTGCCAGGTGTGTGGGGGCGGCTCAAAGAATACTGGATGAAGCAACTATAGAAGCTCAGACGTGGACATCATTTGGACAGTCTATTTCAGGGCGACCTAGTGTGCAGGCAGCATTGGGTGATATAGCTACAAATATCCACGCTGCCAGACTTATGATTTACGAAACTGCATGGAAAGCAGATAAAGGAGAACCAATACAGCGTGGAGCTGCAATGGTGAAACTATTCGCTACACAAATGGTTCATTGTGTTGCTGATAATGCCGCTCATATTTTCGGTGCTCCATCATATGTTGGAGGGCTGCCTATGGAAAGGTTTTGTCGCAATGCTCTGGCAATGAGTTCTACAGAATTTGCCTTGCAACTTCAGAGGAATATTATTGCTCGGGATATAGTAAGAGGATTAAAAGTCTAAGCTAAGGAGGATACTTATGACTGAGGCTAAAAAAATTACGCTCCCGTTAACTGATGAGGTTTTAAAGGACCTCAAAGCTGGTGATAATCTTTTGCTTACAGGTGTGATATATCAGTTCCGTGACGCTGCGCATAAGAGGATAGTTGAAGTACTTGACCAAGGGAAATCTCTGCCAATAGATATAAAAGGGGCGGCAGTATTTTACATGGGGCCTTCGCCTGCCAGACCGGGTAGGCCGATTGGTTCCGCGGGGCCAACCACTAGTGGTCGCATGGATAGCTACTCACCCCGACTTATGGATGAAGGGCTTAAAGTGATGATTGGCAAAGGTTTGCGTTCGCAAACCGTGAAGGACGCCATAGTAAAATATAATGGAGTATACTTGGGGGCTATCGGTGGTGCCGGTGCTCTTATTGCTAAGAGTATCAAGAAAGCAGAGGTGGTAGCTTACGAAGACCTTGGAGCTGAGGCAATTCGTCGCTTAGAGGTAGAGGATTTCCCAGTTACAGTAGTAAATGATAGCCATGGTGGTGACCTTTACGAGGAGGGAAGGGCAAAATATCGAGTTACTTCCTCTACAACGTAGGCTTCAAAAAGCGTGTCTTCCTAATTGGTATTTGTCTGGCCTCATCCTTTAGGGATTGCTCCGGGTGACGCTTTGTTGGCTGTTTACGTGGCTGGCCTGGCAAGCAACTTGTTCTGATGGGCATAATGTCTTGGTTACACTTCTCTGGTTTTCGTGATAGGGCGTTAATAGGTTGGAAATATTGTGCTGGATTGCTACAATATAGCCATTCTGTTTACGTGTAAGCTATTTCAAAATGATATAGGGAGGTAAAATTGACAGAGGAGCATATATCTGGTGGTTACAATGGCAAGATACTAAGGGCGAATCTATCTACCCGTAGTATATCCGTGGAGGAAATTGATGAGCTATTCTGCAGGAGGTATTTAGGCGGAGCTGGTTTTGTTACATACTTTCAGTGGAAGGAATTGAAACAGGGAATTGATCCTTTGGACCCTGATAACAAACTAATGTTTGCAGTGGGCCCGGTGACAGGCGTTTCTGTTCCCGGGAGTGGCCGCCATTGCGTTGGTGCAAAGTCGCCTCTGACTGGTGGCTATGCCAAATCGGAGTCGGGAGGGTTCTGGGGTGTCGAGCTTAAGCAGGCTGGGTATGATGGCATTATTATTGAGGGCAAGGCTGATAAACCAGTTTATCTCTGGATCCATGATGGGGAAGCGAGCATAAGAGATGCTGCTCATCTTTGGGGGCATAATACTAAGGAGACCCAGGATAGTATCAAAACTGAACTAGGTGATGATCGTATTCGGGTGGCAACTATAGGCCCTGGCGGAGAGCACTTGGTGAAATATGCTTGTATTATCAATGAGCTTAAGGATGCTGCTGGCAGAGGGGGAATGGGGGCGGTAATGGGCTCGAAGAATCTTAAAGCTATTGCAGTGAGGGGGCATAAGAAACCTCGAGTGGTTGAGCCTGAACGGTTGAAGGAATTCAGGGAATGGTTTATGGCGAACCAGGAGCTGTGGCAGGGCATGCATGACCGTGGCACTGGAGGGATGATGGAGGGTGATATGGCCGCAGGTAATATACCTGTTAGTAATTTCCGTGATGGCGAATTTGTTGATATATCGAAGATAACTGCGCAGGCAGTAAGAGATACAATCAGGGTTAAGATGGAAGGTTGCTTTGCCTGCCCACTTCGTTGCAAAAAAGTCGTGCAAGTTGACGGGCCGTATTCTGTGGATTCAGCCTATGGTGGGCCTGAGTATGAGACATTGGCGGCGATAGGCTGCAACTGTGGTATAGGTGACCTCAAGGCTATAGCTAAAGGAAATGAGCTTTGTAACGCATATTCTCTGGATACCATCTCAGCGGGGGATGTTATAGCTTTTGCTATGGAGTGTTTTGAGAATGGACTTCTTAACACAAAAGATACAGGAGGAATTGAACTTAGGTTTGGCAATGCTGAAGCTATGCTCAAGACCATTGAATTGATTGCCAGGCGTGAAGGCATTGGGGACATGCTGGCCGAGGGGACGGTTAAGGCTGCTGAAAAGATTGGCAGGGGAGCCATTGAGTTTGCCATGCAGGTTAAGGGGTTGGAGATACCCATGCATGAGCCACGATTAAAAGCAGGGTTGGGCTTAGGTTATGCAGTCAACCCCCATGGGGCTGACCATATGAATAACATTCATGATACCATGTACACCGAACCTGGGGCGGATCTGGATGTGGTTAAACCTTTCGGAATACTGGAACCTCTTGCTGCTGATGAACTTGGACCATCTAAGGTATCCCTGTTCCGATATGTGCAGCAGGAACTCATTATCCGAGATTGCCTTGTGCTCTGTGATTTTATCCCTTGTGACATAATCCGGCTTAGAGATATTTTAGCTGCGGTTACAGGATGGAGAACAAGCTCTGTTGAGATGCTGAAAGTAGCCGAGAGAACTTTAACCCTTGCCAGGATGATTAATATCAGGGAAGGATTTACGGCAGATGATGATAAGCTGCCAAATCGTTTCTCCCAACCCAGGAGGAATGGGGCTTTGTCTAACAAGCCATATGACTTTCAGCAACTACAGAAAGCTAAAAGTTATTACTATGGCCTGATGGGTTGGGATACGAAAACGGGTATCCCTACTCCAGAGAAACTGGAAGAACTGTGTCTGGAATAATGTTTTGGTTAACTTCTTGAAGGCGCAAGTTAGCAGGCGCTAGAAATTGCATACAGTGGAATAGTTAAAGTTGACTGAATTTATTGAAGTGGCCAGGCAAGCAGCTTATCAGGCTGGCGAGTTTTTGTTGAGCAATCTGGATGGGGTAAGAGAGATTCGCTGCAAAGAGGAGGGGCCCCGCAATCCGTATTCACAAGTGGATACGGGAGCTGAGAGTATTATCCTTAAGGCCATCAATGATACTTTCCCAGAGCATAGCTTTATCTCTGAGGAGAGAGGGCGAAAAGATACCTTCTCTGATTACACATGGGTTGTTGATCCATTGGATGGCACAATCAACTTCATACATAAATACAGGAATTTTGGAGTGTCCATATCCTTATTGTACCGTGAGGATATAATTCTTGGGGTGGTATACAACCCTGTCATGGACGAGATGTTTACTGCTGTAAAGGGCGATGGTGCTTATCTCAATGGGAGGAGAATACAAGTATCAAAGACCAGGAAGCTTGAAGAAAGCCTGCTGGCTGCTGGATTTCCTTATGATCGTCATTCGGAAGCCTTTAGTATAAGCGTGAAGCACTTTGTGCGCTTAGCGAGAGATAGCCAGGCGATTAGGCGTGATGGATCCACAGCATTGTCTCTGTGTAGCGTGGCCTGTGGCAGATATGATGGGTTTTGCGTGGCTGGAAATGAGTTATGGGATTACGCTGCCGGTATCCTCATTGTGACTGAGGCGGGAGGCAGGGTTACCGATTTCAGAGGGAAACCATTTCATCTCAATAATAGAAACGAAATACTGGCATCTAATGGAAATATTCACAGGATTATGCTGGAGTCTTTTAGAGATGAGCGAGCAAGATAAATTCTTGTTTTTTAGACATCGTCAATGAACTTGAGATTTATAGATGCCTTCCTCTCATGTATCGTATAGAAAAATTCACAAAGAACTAGAAGGGCTTGTACTGGAAACCTTCGGACTTTGGGATGAAAATCGAGTTGCGTTCCGCTGGAGACATTATCTCCCTAATCATACATGCCGCGTGCGTTCCATGTGTATTGAATTAGGCAAATGCGAAGGCGGAGACTTGACTGAACTTGAATTTGCGGGAACGCTGCATGATATCACAAAACCCTATGATGGCGTTATCTTAAGAGATAAGAATGGTGAAAGGGCCGTCGATGAAAACGGATTTTGGGGGAATGAGGTCTTGATGCCTGCTCGAAATAACATAGTTACTGAACTGTATGATAAGTATAATCTTTATGGGTCCATCCATCATATTTCTGGTGCGTTCATAGCAGGGAAAATACTGGAAAAATATGAATTGGGCAGGGAATTTATCGATGATGTTTGCTCAATTATCAGGGCTCATGTAAAACCCTTGAATCTAACATCTGACGAATTGGATAGAGCCTACGCCAAGGTCGAAAATCAAATTATTTATGATGCGGATACAATAGATGCAAATCTTGGCTACGTGGCGTTTTTCCGGAATGTACATATCCATGCCCATCGTGCAATTCAGCGTGGAACATTTGATATGAAAGAGTACGTTGATAGTATACAGAAGTGGGTTAAGTGGAGCCGAAACATTGCCGCGAACCTCTTCACCAAATCAGGGCGCGAAATAGCAGAAAGAAGACAGGAGCGTAAACAGCATCTTTGCAAAGAGCTTATCGCAGAGGAGGGGGATTTCGGCTTGAATATGCAGTATGGCATGCTCGGAGTTATAGATTACCTTGTGTCTCAGACGGCTGCCCCAAATCTTACTGAGGAATTAAATTATCTTCAAAATAGATGGATACCCCAAAGAAGGAGGTGGATTGAAGAGGGTAATTGTCCCCTTGGCTGCGGTGCCGCGAGGCAAAGCTTGTCATGGGTGATTGGTTTTTGTAGAACCATTAAGGCAGAATGTCATGGCAAAGAATGAGAGAAGGAGACGAATGAAGGATTCATTGTCCTGGAATACATAAAATTGAGGGGGAATTTAAAGTAATGAGTAGACCACAAATAACTTTTCTATCGGAAGATGATATGAAGGCTATACATAATGCTTCACTGAAAGTTTTAGAGAAAACTGGTGTCAAGGTAATGAGTAATGAGGCGCTTGATATTTTAAAGAGGTGTGGGGCGAAAGTCGACCATGGAGAAAAACATGCCAGCATCCCTGGAAGCCTGGTTGAAGAGGCGTTAAGGAGAGCTCCGAAGACTATAAGGTATGCGGCTAGAAATCCAAAGTATGACTTTATACTGAACAAGCAAGAGCCACATTTCTGTGTGGAGGGAATGCCTCCTTTCGTGTTGGATGGTGAAACAGGTAAGCGAAGAAACTCGACAAGCGAGGATGTTGCTTCTTTCTCAGTGATAGCTGATTACCTGGACCATGTAGACCTTCTTTGGCCAGCGGTGGTGACTACTGAAGTGTCAGAACCTATGCAGGGATTGACCGAATTTATGACCTGTCTAAGGAATACAGGGAAGCACGTTGAGCATGAAGCGCTGAATGCTAGTAATGCTCGATACCAGATTGAAATAACCTCTGTGATTGTAGGTGGCAGAGAGGCACTTAAGAGAAGGCCTATTATTTCAGCGGTTGCATGTACTATTTCTCCTCTCACATATGATGGAGGGATAATTGAAGGAGCGATAGAATATGGTAAAGCTGGTATTCCAGTTGTCGTAATGCCTATGCCCATGGTGGGGACGACAGGCCCTGTTACGTTGGCAGGTGCAATAGTTGCGAACAATGCTGAATTCCTGGGCAATCTGGTTATCCTTGAGTTTGCCAATTCTGGTGCGCCAGTAGTGTATTCAGCTGGTGCGGGAGTTGTCGATTTTAGAACGGGGTCAGAAATTGCGTCACCTGAGGGTAGTCTTATGCATCTTGCTATTAGCCAGTTAACTCACTATTATGATTTGCCGAATGAGATGGTAGTTACAGGAGGTACTACCTCTAAACTCTTGGACATGCAGGCTGGCTATGAAAGGGCAAGGACAATTCTCACTCATATATTGATAGCTCCTGATATTGCTCTTGGCATAGGGGGATTGGAAAGAGATCTGCTCATGTCACCGGAGGTTTTGGTTATTGATAATGAGATTATTGATTATGCTTTAAAGTTTATGCGGGGCTTTGAAGTGAATAATGAGACACTAGCAGTAGATGTCATCAATAGAGTTGGCCCTGGGGGAATTTACTTGGGGGAGAAACATACGCTGGAGCATTTCAGAGAGAGGTGGATGTCGAGGCTCAGCGACATAGATAGTTTTGAGACATGGCAAAAGAAAGGGGCTAAATCGATCGCTGAGGTGGCTAGGGAAAAGGTGAAGGAGATTCTGGCGACGCACAAACCTGCGCCTATTCCCGAGGGTATTGAGAAAGAAATATCCTGGATTTTGAAGAGAGCAGAGGCAGAATTAAGGTAAGGCTTCAATGAGAGAGTAATGTTAATGTTTGAAATAGAGTGCTAATAACTACTGGAAGTTATAGAGGAAGAGGAGGAAGCGTTGCTGGTGGAATAGGTAAAAAGCTCAGATGAATGATTATCTGGGTTATTCGAAAATAAACGAACCATAAAGTATAATAAGGAGGTTACAGAGATGGTAGACTTGACCAAGATAAGGGATGGAGTGATAGGTGGTGAGGTTGATGAAGTAGGGGAGATGGTTAAGAAGGCAGTAGAAGAGGGACAGGATGTAAAGAAGGTTC
>JAGGZD010000035.1 GCA_021162245.1 Dehalococcoidia bacterium
CGAGGGCCACAAAAAAGGTAGGCATGGGCTACTTTCTTATTCTCTACTGCATGTTGCAAGGTCTGAATTATTGGTTCTTGTCCCACTACTTCTGCTAAAGTCTGCGGGCGCCACTTGCGATACATAAATTCAGAGCCCATTGTCACCTATATTATACTCTCCATGACGCTATCTATAAAAGAGCTATTGTTAAATATCAATCCGAGTGTTTTTCTAAGTTATAGAGTGCTTTGTCATACTCTCTTGTTGCAATCTCAATGGCTTGTTGTAAGCTAGCCTTGGTTGATTCAGGGGCCTTTGCTAAAGCATTTCCCAGGGCGAATAGACTTTCTTCACGGCTATTGCTTAACATTACTCTTAGTTCCTCTTTGTTTCCTCTTTCATCAAAGATCTCTGCCTCTTCAGGAAGAGCGGAAGTTGCAGCCGGTGTTTTTACTCCATCCCACATGAGTTCATCTACATTGTCAATCTCGTATATCTGTTGTAGATGGCTGACAAATTGCTCGGTCAATGCAAAAATTGTATCATCTTTCCCCTGATTTGCCATTTCGGCAATTTCTATTGCTCTCCGTTCAGAGAACTGGATATGAAGCTTTGCCTTGTCTATATTTGAGAATGCTAATGTGAGCTGTATATGTTCCCCTGTTAATTTGATGGGGTAAAGAGGCTTGCCAGGCAAAGCACTTGTTGAAGCAGCAACTGTTCCCACGCCAACAAGCAGAACAACTAAAACGCTAGCTACAGCTAGTAACCACTTTCGGTGCCAAATAGGAATTCTCTTGCTCCTTTCCGTTTTTTCCTGTTTGGCAT
The DNA here is from genome assembly GCA_021162245.1 of Dehalococcoidia bacterium. Taxonomy (GTDB): domain Bacteria; phylum Chloroflexota; class Dehalococcoidia; order GIF9; family AB-539-J10; genus JAGMDB01. Next base: position 811 of record JAGGZD010000035.1, read on the forward strand.
AAGACATTGCCCGAAGTCGAGAATAAACTCTTGCCTTAAATTCAGGAGCAGGCTGAATTGCAGAGGATTTTTGAATAATCACATGGCTGGTTTTGAGTAAAGGCCCCAGTTCAGATGCTTGCTCAGGATAAGCATTGAGACAAGTTTCAATGCTTTCACCATTGAACATCCGGTCCAGGCATTTATCTAGAATATTTTCTAACTTCTGATTCATGTTTTATTTGTCACTCGACGACATTTTTCTTAGTGCTACTATGGCGTTATGTTGTAAAGCTTTCACCGTGCCTGTGCTTTTTGCTAGAAGGCTGGCCACCTCCGCGGTAGAAAGTTCAGCACCGAAACGGAGTAAAATTACCTCGCGTTGAGCCGAAGATAATTTCTCTATGTCTTTGGTTAGATCCTTGATTTCAAGTGCCAATTCTGCTGCAAGTGCTGGATTTGATTTGCTGGGCAAAGCCATATCATCATCTAGAGGTATCTTTTCCACCTTCCCCTGTTTCCTGAAATGATCGACTACCAGATTATGTGCAATGCGAAATAGCCAGGAATTGAAAGGTAAGCTTCGCCATTTGTAAGTTGTAATCGCTTCCAATGCTTTAACGAATACCTCCTGGGTTAAATCCTCAGCTTCAGTTCGGTTTCCTACTTTGAGATAAACATAGCGATAAATTCTTTTAAGATGCTCTTCATAAAGCTGAGCAAAGGCTGCCCCATCGCCCTTTATGGCTCGGGATACTATATCCTTTTCAATAGACATCGGCTCGGCGTCTATTATATAGGAAAACGTAAAGAGGAAGGAAAGGTTTATTGGTGGGTGCTTATTTGTTGTCAGGATGTAAGCAAAAACAACGAACTTCAGCCCCTTTGTGAAATCCGTTGCCCTCGCAAGAACTTAAGACATGAGCCGAAATCCCTGCCGAGTAATCTTTTGTTATAAGGCTGGTAGAGTCCGGTGTTATACCTTGTTCGCTTGTTTCTCAGCCCAATTGCCTACCCATGGTAGCTTCCACATCTTGCCATTCCATGCCTGGATCATCAGGATAATCCATAGAATGGTCGTCAAAACCCAAATAATCGTGCTGAGTATCCCCGCGACAGCAATTAAGCCGAACGAAAAAGTGGCGGCGCCGATAGCAACGGCAATTCTTGATATGACGATTTGTGCCACGCTTAATATACCAAAAGTCATAATGGACTGCCATGCATGAAATTTAACAAATTTACTCTTTTTCTCAATTACCAGAAAAACTATCCCTGAAATCCAACCACCGATATAGCAAAGAAGCCCCGCAATGTTGGGGGCTAATCCGGTGCTGGTTTCAGGGGATTTTTCCGCTGTTTTCACAGGGGTAGCCTCAGTGCCAAGGGGTGCACCGCACTTGGAGCAAAGCCTAGCCCCCGCGGGATTTTCAGTGCCACATTTAGAGCAGAACATGTTTTACCTCCTTCATCTAATTTAGCGTCTTTTATAGCTCCAGCATAAAGTTCATATATCTATAGTTATAAGCCTTTACCGGCGATATAAGCAGCCAGGTCAGCGATACGGCAGCTGTAACCCCACTCGTTATCGTACCAGGCTAACACCTTTACCATGCTATTGTCCATAACCATAGTGTTTAGAGAATCAAAAATGGCGCTGGCTGGATTACTCTTGAAGTCTGAGCTTACCAAAGGCTCATCACAATATTCAATAATTCCTCTCATTACCCCCTTGGCAGCATTTTTGAAAGCCTGATTTATTTCTTCAGGGCTTACCTGTCTATTTAAATCAGCGACAAAGTCAACAATCGATACTGTAGGTGTAGGTACCCTTATGGCGATGCCGTGTAATTTCCCCTGGAGTTCTGGGATAACCACACCTACAACACGAGCAGCGCCAGTGGTAGTAGGGATGATGTTAGTAGCAGCGGTTCGTGCCCGGCGCAAATCCCGATGAAACACATCCAGAATCTTTTGGTCGTTGGTGTAGGAATGGATGGTAGTCATTAACCCACGACTAACTCCGAAATTCTGATGAAGCACTTTCACTACAGGTGCGAAGCAGTTAGTGGTGCATGAGGCATTGGATATGATATTATGTCTGCTTGGGTCATACTGGTCCTCGTTAACGCCGAGCACAATGGTTATATCTTCCTCCTTGGCTGGCGCTGAAATAATCACTTTCCTGGCACCGCCCTGGAAATGGCTAGCAGCCCTGGAAGCCTGGGTAAAAAGCCCTGTGGATTCGATTACAATCTCCACACCATAATCCCGCCAGGGAATCTTGGCTGGGTCGCGTTCGGCTAAAACCTTTATCTCTTTGCCATCAACTGCGATAGAGTTCCCTTTAGCCTCTACTTTTCCCGGATAGATGCCATAACTACTATCATATTTAAAGAGGTGTGCATTAGTCTTGGCGTCGGTGAGGTCATTTACAGCTGTTACCTCCAACTTACCGGCACAGCGCTTGTTTATTGCCTTGAGAGCTAATCTACCAATGCGCCCAAAACCATTAATGCCTATTTTCGTTGCCATTTTATGCCTCCTGCCATTTTATTTGAGTTGAATTTTATCATAAATTGTAAATTGCCTCGCCTTCGACCCGCAATAACAATAAAGAGAGTTAATCCTTGGCCAGATATACAGAAACCCCATTCTGGTCAACCTTACCTACTTCATTCTCAAGAGTTAATAACTTGAGATATGCAATAGTCTCCAGTATAGCCAGTCGCCTGTCCCATGGCGGCAGGTCCTTGAAGGTAACACCGTTCGTTTCAAGTTTCCATGGAATCTCTGAAGCTATCTGGTAGGCTGTTTTCAAACCGTTGCGCATAATTTTCATGATAGATTTTTTTCTCTGCGCATGGTGGAGGAATATTTCTTGTGCTCTTAGTTTCAGGCTATTAAAAACAGGGCCGTGTCCCGGCAAGACGAAGTTAACTTTGAGGGCATCTACCATTTTAAGAGAGTCGATGTAATCTCTCATGGGGTTGTCCATCGATTGGGGATGGAGTCCCACGTGGGGGGTAGTTTCAAATAGAACATGATCTCCACAAAATAGCCATTTCTTTCCTGGTTCATAAAGGCATATGTGGCCGGGTGAGTGCCCTGGCGTTTGTAATACCTCGAATTCAAATGAGCCATTAGAAAGTCTATCACCGTCATCTAACATAACATCGGGTAAATCAGGCGAAACAAGTGGCTTCATCCACAATGAAGCCTCCCTTAGCTCGGATATCTCAGCCCGAGGGACGCCATTTTGGGCGAGCTCTTCATCTATGGCGTCAAGCAAGCCATCGAAGTATTTATATCTTGGGATGATAAGCTCCGCCTCAGTTTTGCTCATAAGTACTTCAGCCTCACAGAGCTTCTTTAATTTGGCAGCTAACCCATAATGGTCAGGGTGGATATGGGTGATTACGATCCAATCAATATCCTGAAATTTGAGGCGTTCCTGAGTTAACCCCTCTTTGAATGCCCAAAGAGCTTCTGAAGTATCCCAACCTGTATCAATCAGTATATTGCCTTTGCTCCCCTCAATTATATATGCATTGGTGTATTCGGGCGTACCTGAGGGGAAAGGGAGTTTTATCTGGTGAACACCAGTAACTATTTGCATGGTTTAATCCTCTGCAAATTATAAAAAGCCTCTTTGCCAGGGTAACGTGCGGCATCTTTCAGGTTGCTCTCTATTTTGAGGAGGCGATTGTATTTAGCTAATCTCTCACTACGGCAGGGAGCGCCAGTTTTAATAAATCCTGCGTACACGGCTACTGATAAGTCAGCTATAGTAGAATCTTCAGTTTCGCCAGAGCGATGGCTGATAACAGTTGTCCATTTTGCTTTTTGTGCTCTTTTGACAACGGCCAGCGTTTCACTAAGCGTGCCTATCTGATTTGGCTTAATAAGAATTGAGTTAGATGTTTTTTCAATAATACCTTTCTCGAGGCGCTTGATATTTGTAACATAGAGGTCATCGCCCACAAGCTGAACTTCTTTGCCTAATTTGGCCATCAGCAGTGCCCACCCTTTCCAGTCATCTTCCGCCAGTCCATCCTCGATACTAATGATAGGGTAATCGGACGTCCATTTGACGTAATAATCAACCATTTCTTCAGAGGTGAGAGTAATGCCATCTCGGGGTAAAACATATTTATTATCCTGGTAGAAACTGGAAGCTGCTGGGTCGAGGGCAATGAAGCACTCTTTGCCTGCTTTGTAACCTGCTGAGTCAATAGCGGCCAGTATTAGCTCTAGTGCTTCCCTATTAGATGAGAGTTTAGGGGCGAAACCACCCTCATCGCCTACAGTGGTAGATAAATCTTTATATATGAGAACTTTACGTAGAGAATGGTAGATTTCGCTGCCCATCTGAATAGCTCTAGCAAAATTAGCGGCGCCTGTGGGCATTATCATAAATTCCTGGAAATCTGTGGAACCCAGGGCATGCTTACCGCCATTCAAAATGTTTAGCATGGGGACAGGCAGCAGATTGGCTTCCGCTCCACCTAAGTAGCGATACAGGGAGGCACCTGAGAAATTGGCTGCAGCCTTTGCTATTGCTAAGGATACTCCTAAAATGGCATTAGCCCCAAAACGAGATTTATTGATAGTTCCATCAAGATCGACCAACCTCTGGTCTATGTGTTGCTGCTCTAAGGCAGACATGCCCGTTATTTCCTGAGCTATATCATTATTAACGTTGTCCACTGCTCTTAGAACACCGAGTCCATTGTATCTAGTCGTATCGCCGTCACGGAGCTCCATTGCCTCATGCCTCCCTGTGCTTGCTCCTGAAGGAACAGAGGCGATGCCAATTGCGCCACCAGCCAACATTACCTCTACCTCTAATGTAGGGTTGCCCCGGGAATCAAGAATCTCTCTACTTTTAATGTTTTTGATAATTGCCATTTCTGTGTTCATTCTAGATGTCCTTTTTTCTTAGCCAGGGAAATAGCTGTATTAACTGCCTCCTGAGCGCTAGTGACTCTAATTATGGGATCTTTCCTTTGCCCATTTCGTGACAGTGTCCATGTGTTTAGGCCAATGACTGGGATGTTGCTCTTCAGAGCATAAGCAATCTCACTGAGTGTCCCATAGCTACCACCAATGGCAATTACTGCTTGGGCTGACTTCACCACTGCCATGTTTCTAGCGTAACCTATGCCAGTGGTTACAGGTATGCTTACCCAGGGATTAGCTGCCCTTGAATCTTCACCTGGCAGGATGCCGATGGCTAAACCATTTTTTGACCTTGCTCCACGACAGGCGGCTTCCATTACGCCACCAAGCCCACCGCAAATCATAATGGCGCCGTGTTGAGCCAGGGCCTCTCCCACTGCCTCTGCCAATTTAGTTTCTTTCGGAGGGCAAGAAGAGTCACCAATAACGGCTATGATCATTTCAGTTCCCGTATCACAATGTAATATTATCAGCCAGTGCTCCTATAGTAAAATACCTCCTCGCTAATTGAACTTGCTCATCGCTGCTTCTATTCCCTGAGCAAGAAAGTAATCAATCGCCTCGGTCACTTTGGCAATAGCTGATTTGATCACCTTTTCCTCTTCGAAACTAAAATCGCCGAGTACATAATTGACTATGATACCAGTGTCTTCATTAACCTCTGTTAGTCCTTGGGGCTGTACTGGCCGCCCAATACCTATTCTGATTCGGGGAAAATCCTTGCTTCTCAAAGTAGAAATTATAGATTTTACCCCATTATGCCCTCCTGAACTGCCATTTTGGCGCAGGCGAATTTTCCCCAGAGGCAAGTCTAAATCATCGTGAATTATCAAAAGTTCGCTCAATGGAATATCGTGTTTGTTCACCAGACAAGCTACTGCATTGCCGCTGACGTTTACGAAAGTTCCTGGTTTGGCGAGCAATAATCTCTCATCCTCTGTTTTACCAAAACCTATTCTGGATTGACACTGCCGCCGCTCAAATGGAATTGAATGAGCTCTAGCAAAATAATTCAGGCAACGGAAACCAATATTATGGCGGTTATGGGCATAAGCCCTGCCTGGATTGCCCAATCCAACAATTAACTTCATCGGAGTATGCCTTGTTTATGATATATTATAAGCACTTCGAGTTAAAGAGGCATGTTTTGCCTCTGTCGGGAAAGATATTATAGATGAAAGAATATAGATACTGTCCAATTTGTACAACGCCTTTGCAAGAAGGGTTCATAGCGGGAAGAGTAAGAAAATATTGTCCCAAATGCGATTTTGTTGACTACAAAAATCCTTTGCCTGTGGCAGTAGCAGTGGCAGTAAAAGATAAAAGATTCTTGTTGATCAAAAGAGGATTGGCGCCCAGTAAGGGTACATGGGGCTCTGTTTCGGGTTTTATCGAAATTGGAGAAACGCCAGAAGAAGCTTGCTTAAGAGAGTTGAAGGAAGAAGCAGGGGTATCCGGGGAAGTAGTGAAATTAATTGGGGTAATCAGTCGGGAGGACAAGGAAGTTTATGGGGATATGTTGGTGGTGAGATATTTGGTTAAGGTAGGAGATGAGAAACCAACTCCGGGTGATGAAGTAGAAGATGCCAAATTCGTTGATATAGCTGATTTGCCTGGTTATTATTTTGATATTTACAAAGATTTAATTGAAGAAATCCAAAACGGGAAAGAATTCTAATCCAGCAGTTTCAGGAATTCCTCCTCGTTGATTGTTTTTACCCCCAAATTTTGTGCTTTAGCTAACTTGGAGCCAGGGGTAACGCCAACTACAAGATAAGATGTCTTCCTGGTGACATCTGAGCCTGCCTTGCCTCCCAATGCCTTTACTCTAGCTTCTGCCTCCTGGCGAGTGAGGGACTCCAGTTTCCCCGTTAAAACAAATTCCAATCCAGCTAAAGGTAACTCTTCAGGCTTGACTTCTTTGGTTTTCTTCCCTTCCAGCTTCACCCCAGCCATCCTTAATTTCTCAATAATGCGCTTATTTTCCTCCTGCCTGAAGAAGGTTACAATGCTATTGGCTATTTTCGGTCCAATCGATGGAAATAACAAGAATTCCTCTTGAGTAGCTTTAGCTAGCTTATCTATGCTGGAAAAATTCTTCGCCAGCAATTCAGCATACTCTTCACCGACATGGATGATACCGAGGGCAAAGATAACTCGAGCTAAAGGCCTGTTTTTGCTTTCTTCGATTGAGTTGAGTACGTTAGAGATACTCTTTTCAGCCATCTTGTCTAATCCTAGCAACTGTTCTCTGGAAAGATAATATAAATCAGCTACATCTCTTACCATTCCGGCTTCAAATAAAGCCTGGCATAATTTTTCCCCCACGCCATTTATGTCCATAGCTCCACGGCTGACAAAGTGCCTGATTCGTTCCAGAGCCTGAGAGGGGCAGGCAGCATTGGTACACCTGTGCATAGCCTCGTCTTCTGGTTTTATTACCTCGGCACCACATACTGGACAGCGGTCAGGCATATAGAAAACCTTTTCCTCTCCGGTGCGACGGCTTTTCACAGGGCTAACAATTTCGGGGATGACCTCACCAGCGCGCTGCACCACAACAACATCTCCGATGCGAATATCTTTGCGATGGATATCTTCCTCATTATGTAATGCAGCTCGGCTAATAACTACTCCGCCCACCCGTATCGGCTCTAGAATTGCATATGGGTTTAAGCTTCCTGTACGTCCCACATTTATACCGACATCGAGAAGGCGTGTAGTGCCCTGAACAGCGGGGAATTTGTATGCGATTGCCCACCTTGGCTCGTGAGCCATATTGCCCAATTCTTGTTGAAGGGTGATAGAGTTAACTTTCACCACCATGCCATCAGCTTCATAAGGCCAACTTTCGCGCCTTTCTACCCAGTTTTGATAGCATTCCTCCGCCTCCCCAATAGTATGGTATAAGGCAATGTCAGGATTTACCTTGAGGCCTAAGGATTTGAGCCACAGCATGATTTCCCAATGGGTGTCAGGAACTGCTTTCCCCTCTGTTGGGCCCAGCCCATAGATAAATATGTCCAGAGGGCGACTGGCAGTAATGCTGGAATCAAGCTGCCGCACTGAGCCAGCAGCGGCATTTCTGGGGTTGGCAAAAAGAGGCAGTCCCTTTTTAGCTCTTTCATCGTTAAGTTTTCTAAAACCAGCTCTGGGAAGGTAGACTTCACCTCTAACCTCAAATCTGTGAGGCACTTCCTTAGGGATAGAAAGAGGGATGCTCCTGATAGTCTTCAAATTCTGAGTGATATTTTCACCTCGGTAGCCATCGCCTCGAGTTGCTCCAGTGACAAGCAGGCCATCAACATAGGTCAGTGCTACTGCTAGCCCATCTATTTTAGGCTCACAAACAAAGTCAAAGTCTCGTTCCCCTAAAAGATTAGTGACTCTCTTATGCCAGGTAGCTAAATCTTCATAGGAAAAAGCATTAGCCAGGCTCAGCAAAGGCTCAGGGTGTTCCAGTACCCCAAAGGCTTCTATAGGAGGAGCGCCAACCCTCTGAGTTGGTGAATCGAGAGCGATAAGCTCAGGGTGTTCAGTTTCAAGTCGTTTGAGCTCTCGCATAAATGTGTCATACTCGGCGTCGCTGATTTCAGGTCTGTCCAGAACATAGTAACGGTAATTATGGTGGTTGATTGTTTTCCGTAATTCTTCTATGCGGTGCTCTATTTTACCTGTGTCTTTCATAGTTAATTCCTATCTTTGATGGCCTTTAACCGCACCTCTGCTTCAAGGGATGCCTTAGCTTCCCGAATCTTCTTCAGCCTGCTTTCCCTGAAGGCTACCTCTCTTGGCAACGCCTCAGCGTCTTGTCCATACCTAACCTGCCACCTCTAAACCCCACGCACACAC
>JAGGZD010000093.1 GCA_021162245.1 Dehalococcoidia bacterium
GTTGAGTATAACTTCAACCGCCCTCATCAGTCTCTTGTCTATCTTACCCCTGTGGAGTATATTGAAAAGGAACTTGCTAAAACCCATAGTTCAGTGTTACCTATGTGGTCAGCCAGCACATGTCGTTGACAAAACACACCCACAATGATAGATTACTGCTTGTTAGCAGTCAGACAAGGAGAGTGCTAAATGTCATTGATTGGAAGGAGAGAGAAAGTTCTTAAGATAGTAGTTGATGAATATATCACAAGAGCAGTGCCTGTAGCTTCACAAACCATCACTTGTAACCCCGATATGGAGGTAAGTCCAGCCACTGTACGGAATGATATGGCATCTCTGGAAGAGGAGGGATATATCATACGTCCTCACCCTTCGGCTGGTGCTATTCCAACAGATAAAGCCTACCGCCATTATGTAGAATCAGTAAGTCTAGATGTTAAGCTTTCTTTAGCTGAGCAATATTTAGTCTATGAGCTATTTCAAGAAACGCAAGAGGAGATGGATCAGTGGCTAAAACTGGCAGCGACGCTTTTGTCACGGTTCGTTCGTAATGTAGCAGTGGTAACTTCACCTAAAGCTCCTCAATGCCACTTTAAACACCTAGACATAGTAGCACTACATGATTTTGTAGCTTTACTGGTACTGGTCCTGCATGAGGCGAAGATTGGACAGAAAATTCTGTCTTCCGATACAAAATTTACCCAGGAAGACTTAACAATGCTGGCTAATAAACTCAACTCTGTTTACGATGGAATGACGAGCAGCGAAATCTCGATTGAGAAAATGGGCCTTTCACCTGAGGAAAAACAAGTAACCGAGCATATAGTAGAAATGATGGCTGCGGAGGATAACATGAGACATGGTAGGCCCTATCTTGTGGGATTGCATCTAATGCTAAGCCAACCTGAATTTGCTAACAACCCTCGAGGGCTTGACGTACTAGAGTTATTGGAAAACGAGGGGTGGCTAGAAAACGTAATCCAACCAGAGTATAGTAGAACGAAAATAAAAGTAATCATTGGCAAAGAAAATACGGATAAGCTATTGCAAGATTTGAGTTTGATAGTTGGAGAGTATGGAACCCCTGATAAAGCAAAGGGGATTGTGGGAGTGCTTGGGCCAAAGCGAATGGACTATGCCAAAGCCATCTCTTCAGTTAATTGTCTTTCAACATTGCTAAGTGAATCAATGGTCAGTTATATTTAATACCGAAAGGGAGATTTAGTATTGTCCAAAGAAGCTAATTTGCACAGTGATAAGCCCACCCAGCCAGAAGCAGAGCCTACAATGGATACAGAAGAGCTTAAACACGTTTTGATGGAAGAGAAAGAGAAAGCAGAAAAGTACCTGGCTAACTGGCAGAGAGCTCAAGCTGACTTTGCTAACTACAAGATGCGTGTAAAGCAGGAAAAAACGGAAATAGCCAAATTTGCTAATAGTACACTTATCCTGAGCTTGCTAAGTATTATGGATGACTTTGAAAGAGCTTTTAATTCATTGCCCTACCAGTTTGCGGAATCTAACTGGTTTGAAGGCATCAAACTCATCTATAATAAACTTCAGAACATTCTAAAAGAACAAGGACTAACTGAAATCAAAGCTGTGGGAGAGATATTCGATGCTCATTTACATGAAGCCGTAATGAGTCAGGAGGGCGAGGAAGGAATAGTTATTGAAGAAATTCAGAAAGGTTATAAACTAAAAAATCGGATTATACGACCAAGCAAGGTGGTAGTAGGTAAAAGCAAAGAAAAGGAGAAAAATCAATCTGAAAGTCAGAAGGAGGAATAATCATGGCCAAAGCAATAGGCATTGATTTAGGCACTACATTAAGTGCAGTAGCAGTCATGGAGGGAGGCGAACCAAAAATCATACCCAGTGCTGAGGGTGGGAATCTTGTGCCTTCCATAGTAGCCATAAATAAGTCGGGGGAGCGTCTGGTAGGAGAATTAGCCAAACGCCAAGCAGTAGTCAACCCAGAAAATACTATCTTCAGTATAAAGCGCCTTATAGGGCGTAAATATAAAGCTACTTCAGTTCGGAACGATATGAAGCGTCTATCATACAAAATTGCCGAAGCTCCCAATGGTGATTGTAGAGTAATACTAGGGGACAAGGAATATAGCCCCCAGGAAATCTCAGCCATGATACTACAAAAGTTGAAGGCCGATGCTGAGGCTTACCTGGGAGAAAAAGTCACCGATGCTGTAATAACGGTACCAGCTTACTTCAATGATAGCCAGCGAAACGCAACTAAAGACGCTGGCACTATAGCAGGGCTTAATGTTTTGCGTATCATCAATGAGCCTACAGCATCATCACTAGCATATGGGTTGGATAAGAAAAAAGATGAGACCATTGCTGTCTACGACCTTGGTGGAGGCACTTTCGATATTTCCATTCTTGATATAGGCGAAGGCACTTTCCAGGTTAAGTCAACTAATGGCGACACTCATCTTGGCGGTGACGATATTGACCAGAGAATTATGGACTGGGTATGTAGTGAATTCAAAAAGGAGCAGGGCATTGACTTAAGCCAGGACAGAATGGCGTTGCAGAGATTAAAAGATGCCTCAGAAAAAGCAAAGAAAGAACTGTCCACGGTAACTCAAACTGAAATAAACCTTCCTTTCATCACCGCTGATGCCACTGGGCCCAAGCACCTTAGTATGATGTTAAGCCGTGCCAAATTGGAGCAACTTGTAGCGGACCTTATAGAGAAGAGCCTCGGCCCCTGTCGCCAAGCCTTAGAGGATGCTAAGCTCACATCAGCTCAAATCAATGATGTAATTCTAGTTGGTGGACAGACAAGGATGCCAAAGGTCCAAGAGACTTTGCGACAGTTCTTTGGTAGAGAACCTGTAAAGGGAATCAACCCAGATGAAGCTGTTGCCCGAGGGGCTGCTATTCAGGCAGGGGTAATTAAAGGCGAGGTAGGAGAAGTCCTCCTTCTCGATGTTACTCCTCTTACTTTGGGTATAGAGACACTAGGAGGGGTAGCAACACCGCTTATCCCTCGCAATACCACCATCCCCACTTCCAAAAGCCAGATCTTCAGCACTGCTGCCGATAATCAGCCAAGTGTAGAAATACACGTTCTCCAAGGAGAACGTCCCATGGCAACCGACAACCGAACTTTAGGGCGTTTTATGCTTGATGGCATCTTACCAGCACCACGAGGTGTACCTCAAATTGAGGTAACCTTTGATATCGATGCTAATGGCATACTCAATGTCAGTGCAAAGGATAAAGGTACAGGCAAAGAACAGAAAATCACCATTACTGCCTCCAGTGGGCTCGACAAGAATGAGGTGGAGAAAATGAAGCGAGATGCTGAAAGCTTTGCTGCTGAGGATGCTAAACACAAAGAAGAAATTGAAGCACGAAATGCCGCTGATAGCTTGGTCTATACTGCGGAGAAAACGCTTCGCGATCACGGGGATAAGATACCTGCCGACGTAAAACAGGAAATAGAGAGCAAAGTGACCGCTGTAAAATCAGCCATTCAAGGGGAAGATATAGATTCCCTTCGCAGCACTACCCAGGAATTATCACAGGCTATGCAAAAAGTTGGAGCATCCGTTTACCAACAACCAGGGCATCCTCAACCCAACACTGGGGAACAAAGCCCCACTGATAAAAAACCAGACAACGAAGAAGGCACAGTGGAAGGTGAATTCAGAGAAGTATAGACACGAAGCACTAAATTATCAGAACCTAAATTAAAAATTCACCCTTAAGGAGTCTAATGTCAACATTTGATTTAGAACAGTTCGCACAAACTGCTGAGAGAATTCGAAGAAAAGCAGCAGAGGGAAACAGACTTATAAATAACCCCTCCAACAAAGAGCTAAGGCTACTATTAGAAAGCGAACCTGGTATCAGAAAGACGAAATACAATAGTTTTGCTGTCGAAAGCGAACCTACTTCTAGAGCAGCAATGTTCACTAAGAATAGTCTAGATTATCCCTTTGGCAAAGAAGAGTTGCGATTACTGAAGCAATGCGAAGAGGCTTTGGCTAAGGAAGATTTGATCTCAGTAGATAGGATAGTAGGCAGCGAACACAATGAAACCACAGCCAGATTGACCGTCCCAAAAAGGTTTGCCCATGTTGCCTACGCTGGGAATCTTTACCTGCCAGTAGGGAAAGCAGTTAATCAGCCTGATTATGAAATTTTGATGTTTGCTGATGAGGCTTTTGAGTTTAACAAGGCGAAACCGCTCCCGCAGAAAGATATTACTATAAGGTTAGCTATGCTACCTGATGGGAGAGTTATTAAAATAGTCAGAAACAGTAACTATATAGGCGAATACAAAAAAGGGGTTTTCGCTGCTGAAGATTGGCTCGCCAAGACCAAGAGAGGCGGAATTTTCCTGCATGCAGGCTGTAGAGAAGATTATCTTCAATCATCACATGGGACTTACATAACCGTTAGGTCGTTGCTTCTCGCTCTAACTGCAAATGGAAAAACAACATTGACTTCCAGAATTTTAGCAAGAAAAGGAAGTGAAAAATCCTGGCTCATTCAAGATGATGGGGGGACTCTCATGCCAGACGGTTCCTTCCATGGTTTCGAGGCTGGAGGGATATTTGTGAAGGCTGAGTGTGTAAACCCCGGAAACCAAGCCGAAATATACTACGGCTTATTAAAGCCAGAGACATTATGTGAAAATGTTTACGTAACTGAAGATGGGGACTTTGATTTCTATAACCTCGAAAGAACGTCGAACGGAAGAGCAATCATACGAAGAAAGGACTTCTTGCACGCTAGCCCCTATATTGATGTTGATAGAATAGATAACTTGATACTCATCACTCGAGGGCCATTAATCCCCGCAATATCAAGATTGACTTTAGAGAAAGCAGTAGCCCTTATGGTTTTAGGGCAAGCAATGGAATCCTCGGCAGGCGATCCCACAAGAGCAGGAAAAATCAAGAACGAATTTTTTTATGACCCCTTTATAGCGGGTGATAGAGCGCAGCACGCTAATATATTTTATGAAATATTAAGAGGTCTTCCACATATGAACTACTACCTAATAAACACTGGAGGGGTAGGCGAGGGAGAACACTACGAAAACATAAGGTTGGAATATACTTTGGCCATATTAGATTCTCTATTAAGAGGAGGCCTTGAAAATTGGGTAGATTCACCCATAGGCTTTGAGATACCCAGATCCGTAAGGAACCTGGATGATATTTACCTGCACCCTGAGAAACTTTATTCCCGTACTGAATTTGAGGAGAGACAAAAAGAGCTCAATAAAATAAGATGTGAAGCCATTGAGAAGCTCGGTGACTCTCTGCACCCCAACATAAAAAATGTCTTTATCAAGCCCTAACCCCCAATGGTAGATTTAGATTTGCCCAGTTAACATGTGCGCCGCTGGTAAGTAAAGGGAACCCCCCAAGCAACACCACCCAAAAGTAAAGTCTCAGCAGCTATTACTATCCCCCCAAACATGGCAATATCCTGCCAGAAAGGCGGAGGAAATAACCTTATAAGATAATCTTTGCTGGGGTCAAGTATCCATGGTGAATGTGAAGGGTCACCAAAGACGAGGTAATGAAATCGAATAAATACCTGGTCGAAGCTGAAAACCGAGGCTATGCTGAGCATGGCTATAAAAATCAGCGTCAGAGCACACCCCCACCTTATCCCCTTAGCTAAATCTTGCCAGTGCCCTTTCCTCCACAGCAAAAAAAGCAAAGCATAAACCACAATATAGGCAAGGCTTAACATTTGAATTCGGTAATCAAATTGAAACAATTCCCTTACATCTTTAAGATGTACAAGTTCACGTTCCTGGAATAATTCAAGCTCCTCGATTTGGAGCGTTTCCGTTTTGGAATTGAAATAATCAACAAGCCTTCTCGCTATCTCGCTTAACTGCGCTCTGTCTATATTTGTAACGTCGCTTACATTATACTTATCGAAAGCATATTCATAAGTGTGCATACTGTTCACTCCCAGGCGAACAGTACTAGTAAAAAGTAGCACGGGTACGCAAACAACGAATAGCCAATAAGCAACAATTCTAATAATTTTCAATTTTTACCTAAATTCTTTAAGCCACAAGAGGGCAAGATCAAGAATCTCATGATACAATTTCGAGGTGTCACAAAAGTTTACCCATCTCCATGTCCATACAGAGTACAGTTTGCTTGATGGCATGTGCCGTATTCCACAACTTGTTGCCAAAACCAAGGAACTGGGCATGGATAGCCTTGCAATTACTGACCACGGTGTAATGTATGGTGTCATCGATTTCTACTTGGCAGCTAAAGAAGCAGGAATAAAACCGATTATCGGCTGCGAGGTCTATGTGGCTCAAACAGACCGCCATAGCCGAAGCTCCGCCTCTAAAAATCCGTATCATCTTACACTATTAGCTAAAGATAAGAAAGGGTACCATAATCTAATTCAGCTAGTTACCAAAAGCCATTGTGAGGGATTTTATTATAAAGCCAGAGTAGATAAGGAGCTTCTAAAGCTTCACCGTGAAGGGATTATTGCTCTTTCAGGTTGTCTTCAAGGGGAACTAGCTCGACTTATTCTGGAAGGGAGAATTGATGAAGCAACCAAAGTGGCTTTATGGCATAAAGAAACTTTTGGTGATTATTATCTAGAGATTCAGCGACATCCAATCTCTAAACTTGAAAAGGTTAACGATGGACTTATTTCTTTATCCACCAAGCTTGATATACCGCTCGTAGCCACTGTTGATATTCATTACATTAATAAAGAAAACGCTTCTGCCCACGAACTTCTACTATGCATACAAACCAACACGTCCATACAGGATGAAAAAAGATTAAGGATGGCAGGCGATTACTTCTACCTGAAGAGCCCTGAGGAGATGACACAACTCTTCAGCGATATTCCTCAAGCTATAGATAACACACAACGTATTGCTGATATGTGTCACCTGGAATTGGATTTTACTAAACTTCATTTCCCCCAAGTAGCATTGCCTCAAGAAAAAACAGCAATTGATTTCTTGTCCGAGCTTTGTTGGCAAGGTTTGGAGAAAAGGTATCCAGAGCCAACTCCAAAAATCAAAGAACGCCTTAGCTATGAACTCGAAGTCATTCAGAAAACTAAATTTGCTGACTACTTCCTTGTTGTTCATGATATCACGTCTTTTACCCGAAGCTGTGGCATTAACTTCGGTGTTAGAGGGAGCGCCGCCGCCAGCCTAGCTCTTTACTGCCTGGGCATTACTGATATTGACCCTTTAGCCTATAATCTTGTTTTTGAGCGCTTTCTTAACGTGGAGCGCCGCGAGCTTCCAGACATCGATCTTGATTTCCAGGATGATCGCCGTGATGAAATTCTAACCTACGTCAGCCAAAAATACGGCACTGACCACGTAGCTCAAATCATTACCTTTGGCACTCTGGGAGCCAGAGCTGCATTAAGGGATACTGGGCGAGCTTTGGGGATATCTTATGCCCAGGTAGACCAGGTGGCCCGCCTTATTCCTCAAGACTTGACTATGACTTTGAGCAGGGCACTAAAGGAAAGTGAAGAACTCAACAGTATTTATCAGCAAGACGAGACGATACATAATTTAATCGACTCAGCTAAAGAAATAGAAGGCCTTATCAGACATGCCAGCACTCACGCTGCTGGCATCGTTATATCTGGTGATTCCCTAACTGGATATGTACCTCTCCAGCCAGTAAATAGAGGAGATTCGCATGCTGTTATGACCCAGTATCACATGGGAAACATAGCTAAACTCGGCCTCATAAAAATGGATTTTCTTGGGCTATCCAATTTGACCATCCTGTCTAAAGCTACAGAAATCATCAAGCAGAATCGTGAAATCTCCATAGATTTACAACATGTTCCTCTCAATGATGACAGAACCTTTAACTTGCTTGCATCAGGGGAAACCAAAGGTATTTTCCAGTTGGAAAGCAGCGGCATGCGCCGCTATATAAAAGAACTTAAGCCTACTAACTTTGGCGATATTGCCGCCATGATAGCACTTTACCGCCCAGGCCCAATGGAACAAATTTCTACTTTCATAAAAGCTAAACAAGGTATTGCTCCAATTCACTACCCACATCCTGTACTAAAGGAGATTCTAGAGGAAACCTACGGAGTTATTGTCTATCAGGAACAGGTAATATTCATTGTTCAGGCTCTAGCCGGGTACAGCTTAGGACAAGCTGATATTTTTCGCAAAGCCATGGGTAAGAAAATAGCTACGGCGATGAAGAAGGAAGAGAGAAATTTCATTGCAGGAGCTAACAAGAAAGGTATAGCAACAGAATTGGCAAAAGAAGTATTTTCTTTAATTAGACCTTTTGCGGGTTACGCTTTTAACAAAGCTCATAGCGTAAGTTATGCTCTTCTTGCTTATCGTGGCGCTTATCTTAAGGCAAACTACCCTAGCGAATATATGACTGCCCTCCTTAACACCTACCGTGATAATATGGAAAAGGTTCATTCTGCAGTAACCGAATGTCGGAGATTAGGCATTAAGGTGCTTCCACCCGATATCAATAAAAGCAATGCCAATTTCACTATAGAAAAAGGCCACGATAACCCAGCAATTCGTTTCGGACTAGTCGCCATTAAGAATGTTGGCTCATCGCCTATTGAGCATATCTTATCACCCCGCAGCCAGAGTGGCGCTTATACTTCTATAAAAGATTTCTGCCATCGAGCTAACCTGCACAATGTAAATAAAAAAGTGCTTGAAAGTTTAATAAAAGTCGGTGCTTTTGATTCTCTAGGCAGCCGCAGTGCACTTCTTAATTCTATTAACAAAATTATTTCTTTGGCCCAAACAGAACAACGAATGAAAGAATCGGGACAAACCAGTATGCTTGATTTATGGGCAGAAACATCTCCTGCTTTCACCCCAGATTCAGATATGGATAAAGGCAAGCCTGTATCTACAAAGCAAAAATTGGATTGGGAACGAGAATTACTGGGCGTTTACTTCTCCTCACCACTTTTTGATTCGCTGGTTTCTGGATTACCCTCCCATTACCAATGCAAGGAATTTATTTCCTGTGGCGATCTCAATACCGATATGGCTAATGAAACAGTAACAATTGTAGGAATGGTGGCCTCAGTACGCCACGCTTATACCCGGGATCAACACCCCTTCATTATTGCAGCACTTGAAGCTTTGGACGGAAGCGTAGAGGTTGTCGCATGGCCAAGACTTTATGAAAACACTCAAGGGTTATGGGAAGAGGGTAATATCCTTGTACTCAAGGGATTGGTGAAAGTGAGAGACGGGAAAGTGCAGTTAAACTGTCAGCAGGCGCAAAGGTACCAGCACATTGAACAAAAAAGCAAAGTGCCAGCCAGTCAAGATCAACACTGCCTCATAATAAATCTCCATCAGACAGATAACGCAGAAAAAGATGTTGAGCGCCTGTACAAAATCAAAACTGCCCTCCTGAATTACCCAGGACAGCATAAAGTTTTTCTCACCGTCACAACCGAGGATGAAACTATTAACCTGGAAATGCCTGAAATAACCATCAACTACTGCCCTGAGTTAGCAAGTGAATTGGATAACATACTTGGCAAAGGCAATTTAAAGTTTGAGGACCAATTTAGATAAACTTAGCCTCCATTTCCAGAAGACGCTGTTTCAACAATTTGCCATCACTAAATCCTCCAAGAGTACCATCACTGCAAATTACGCGGTGACAGGGAATTATTATTGGCAAAGGATTTCTAGCTAAGGCTTGCCCTACAGCTCTAGCCGCGCCATACATATCCATTTTATTAGCAACCCAGGCATAAGCCCTTGTCTCTCCATAAGGAATAGCTTGAGTTATCTTCCATACCTTCTTCTTAAATGGGCTGGCCCATGATAAATCCAATCTATCAGGAAAATTAACTCTCTCCCCGTTAAAATAACTCTCTATCCTCTCGGCCAAATCACCAAAATAATCAACCCTAGCCTCAATTAATATTCTCTGTGACTTCAAGGCTGATTTATGAAGAAGATAGAATGCCTGTTGAGGTGAAGGTTGAGGCAAAGTAAGCTCCCGCAATCCCTCTACAGAACCCATCATCCCTACCCAACCCAATGAAGTATCAAAAATAAGGTAATTTAATTTCAGCAAAATATCCTAGCTTGTCAACTTCATAAGGCCTTATATATTCTTCCTTCAACCATCTTGCCCAATACTGCACACCAGCAAAGGCGTTCTACTTAACCAGGCAATGCAAAACGATTCCAGTTGCCTTTATCCTACTCCTGTTTCAATCAACCCGTAATTGCCATCTTTGCGGCAATATAGGAGATTGAACTTACCAGTCTCGGAATCGACAAAAAGAAAGAAATCATGCCCTAGAAGCTCCATTTGATTTATAGCTTCATCTTGAGACATGGATTTAATTAAAAAACGCTTGTTCTTTACTATTTTTTTAGATGTTTCAGCATATTCTGTTTCCTCTGTTATTCCTTGTCGCGCCAGTGAAATGCCTCTACCCTTGTCATATAGCTTGCTTTTATACCGCTCAATTCGATTAGCTAATGCTTCCACAACTCTATCAATAGCTGTGCGGACATCCTCAGCTTTCTCCTGTGCTCTGATTAAAACGCCTTTGATATCAAGAGTAACTTGAACACTGAATCTCTGTTGAGGTAATCTGGCGTTTTCCTTGAGAATCTCAACTTTCCCTTCACCGATGCTGGGCAGGTAATGACTCAACTTGCCAATCTTTTTCTCGGTCTGTTCGCGTATTGCCGCAGAGATTTCCACATTTTTGGTAACGATTCGCAGTTTCATATCTCCTCCCTATTTCTAGATTTCCCTAGCTAAGGTTAAGCCCCATGCTGAAATCACACCTTTGTTTTTAAGCGCTACACCACAAGACTCCAATGTAGCTCCAGATGTACACACATCGTCAATGAGAATAACCTGCTTACCTCTTAACTTTTCATCACGACACATAAAGGCATCAGTTACATTCTCCCATCTCTCTTCTATGTTAGACGTTTTCACCTGTGGTTGTGTTTTTTTAACCCGAATGAGGCAGGTCTCAATCACCGGTAGATTTATAATTTTCCCTAGCCCCTGAGCCAGAAGACTGGATTGGTTATAACCACGCTCTTTCAATCGCCGCGGATGGAGAGGCACTGGAACAATAATTTCACCAGGTAAAGGGTTTGACTGCAAATAATCAGCTAACAACCCAGCCAGACAAAAGGAAAGCGCCTTTAAATTATGATACTTTAGCTGATGAACAGCTTTACGTATCACCTCTTCAAAACGATATGGAGAGCGGATACCATCAATTTTTGCTTGTACACGTACACAGACCGGACACAAAATGCCACTGGCTTGAGGTTTGCCACAGCGAGGACAAAGCGGCTCTTTCAATTGAGGCAACTTCCTATAGCAATCTTGACATAGAAAACTACCCACTTTTCCGCAGCCTACACAACGGCGAGGGAAAAAGAAATCAACTATTAATTCAGCCAGCCTGTTTAATTGAGACAAACCTGCTAATGCTGGGTAAATCTTCAGCGAGGGCGAGTACGCAGTTCCCCGCTCAGGATGGGTTCATCTAAATACACTTCGCCATTTCTGATTTTGATATTGTATCCGCAATCAGGATTAGTGCATACCCACGCTTTGTACTGAATCGCTGCTCCCTGACTACCGAAATCGGAAAGAGGCACTAAGTCTCCTTTACCACACCTTTGACATTTTGGGAACGAATTTTTTTCCAATGGTTCCACCTCCCGTCCAAAAAATATTTACTAATCATATACTAAAAACAGCTTGCTGGCAAGTGCCAGTCCCTTCCAATACAAGATGAGCCTAAGAGGAGAGGCAAC
>JAGGZD010000096.1 GCA_021162245.1 Dehalococcoidia bacterium
GTTGCCTCTCCTCTTAGGCTCATCTTGCGTTAGAATTCGATATCCTCTTCAGGCTCATCTTGTATTGGAAGAGACTAAGATTTGTATGCCAGGATAGTAATGTGCTATGATCACGAACTTATGGCTGGAGCTTCGAAGAGAAAATTGAAGAGTGCGTTATCTGCAAACAGTTATTACTTTTCTGGAGACGAAGCGATAGCTGAAGGTGCTATTGCAGCAGGATGTCGGTACTACGCCGGGTATCCTATTACCCCCGCTACAGAAATTTTCGAGACGATTACATCTCGGTTTAGAGAGATAGGCGCTGTATCCATGCAAATGGAGGATGAGATTGCATCTATCTGCTCATGTATAGGCGCCTCATGGGCAGGTGCAAAAGCCATGATTGCTACATCAGGGCCAGGTTTTAGCTTGATGCAAGAAGCTATCGGATATGCGGTTATAACGGAAACGCCTATTGTGCTTGTTGATGTACAAAGAACAGGACCAAGCACTGGACAATCTACTCGAGTGGGGAGTGGAGATATAATGCAGGCTAGATGGGGCACACATGGAGCTATGCCAATCATTGCCCTTTCTGCCTCGTCAGTGCAAGAATTATACGACCAGACCATTGATGCATTCAATTTTGCTGAAAAATACCGTGTTCCTGTTTTTCTTATGGCTGAGGAAGCGACGGCCCATCTTCGAGAGAGAGTGGATATACCGGAGGAAATAAAGCTATTTGACCGTAAAAAGAAGGCAGGGGCAGCTCCTTTTGGCACAGAAGAGAGTGATGGAGTCCCACCAATGCCTACCTTCGGAGAGGGTGAGAAGTTATTGGTCACCGGCTCCACACATGATGCTTATGGCATCAGAAAAACAGTTGACTCTCTGGCCCAAGAGAAACTGGTTACGAGATTACATAGCAAGATAATGAATAATAGAGAGAAAATAATTGAGTATGAGGAGCATTACTTGGAGGATGCAGATATAGCAGTTATTTGTTATGGATTTACAGCCAGAAGCTCACTATTTGCTATTGAAAGGTTACGAAAAGAAGGGAAAAAGGTTGGAATGCTGAGGTTGAAAACACTTTGGCCTTTTGCTGACAGAGCAATAAGCAATGTTGGGTCGAGAGTTAAGAAGATGCTTGTTCCTGAAATGAACATGGGGCAGGTAGTAGGCGAAATAGTGAAATATGCTTCCTGTGAAGTAGTACCATACAATCAGGTGAACGGAGAGATTATACATCCGCATACGATTATAGAACAATTAAGGGCACTCTTATAATGAGTATAGATTTGAAGCAATATTTACGACCGGGAGTAACTCTGCCTTTTTGCGCAGGCTGCGGTGATAGAATTTTACTGAGGCTTATCCTAAGAGCAATTGATGAGCTTAAAATAAATATTGATGATATGTTATTTGTGTCAGGCATAGGTTGTGCTGCCTGGATACCCAGCCCTAACTTTAATGCTGACACTCTTCATACTTTACATGGTAGGGCTATTGCCTTCGCCACTGGCGCCAAGGTGTTCAACCCAAAGTTAAAAACAGTGGTTATCAGCGGAGATGGAGATTTGGCAGATATTGGGGGTAACCATCTCATTCATGCTGCTCGTAGGAATATAGACCTCACGGTGCTATGCGCTAACAATATGAACTATGGAATGACTGGTGGCCAAGTTTGCTCTACTACCCCCAAAGGTGTTCGTACACCAACAACTCCTGGAGGAAATCCATATCATCCATTTGACCTGTGTAAGCTTGTAAATGCAGCGGGTGCAACTTATGTAGCCAGATACTCAGTTACTCAACCATCTGTGCTGGTAGAGAGTATCAAGAAAGCATTGCAAATTGAAGGTTTTTCTTTTATTGACATTATATCGCCTTGCCCAACCCAGTATGGAAGACAACACCGATTGGGTACACCCAGGGAGACACTAAAGTTTTTTGAGAATAGATGTATTATGAAGGAAGATGCTAAGGGACTATCAGAGGAAGAACTGGAAGAGAAAATAGTAACAGGGGAGTTCAGTGATGGGGGAAATTAAACAAATTCTGCTGTGTGGGTCAGGAGGGCAGGGCATTGTTCTGGCAGGAAAGATACTCGGTTACGCTGCCTTCAAGGACGGGAAATGGGTTAGTGGAGCAAACTCTTACGGAGCAGCAGCCAGAGGGGGAGAATGTGAATCTGAAGTTGTTATATCAGACAAAGCAGTGTCCTTTCCCCATGTGATTGAGGCGGATTTTTTAATTGCCATGCACCCTTCTGCATATAATAGATATATCAGTAGCGTTAGGTGTGAAAGTGGGTTAGTTATCTATGATAGGCAGCTAATATCTCCAAAAAGGAGTAGCTCATTGAAACACATAGGTATTCCAGCTACTGAGACAGCGGTTAAAGAGCTTAGTTCCAAGATGGTTGCGAATATAATTATTCTAGGGGCGGCGATAGAAATAACCAAGGTAGTTACCAAGGATGCTTTCATCTCTGCTCTAGAAGAAAATATGCCAGAAAGATTCAGAGAATTAAATCTGAGGGCAGCAAATATTGGGCTCAGTATGAGCTATAACTACACCACAAAGCATAGTTAGTTCAACATAAACAGAGAAGCTGCTTCCTTACTATAACAAGTGGTGCTCTCATATCTCACCTAGGAATAAGTATGCTCTCCCGCCCCAGGAGATGTGGCGTTCACTGTGACAGTTATGGCTCTTATCCCAGCTGTACTGCTTCTTCCGGCGATAAAGCAGACTGTCTCCACTATTATGCCTGTGGCAGAGCTGGACAGGGCGGCTCTGCCCACTTAGTAACTCCTCTACTACCTGCCTCTTAAATTCCAGGCTGAAACTTCTCTTATTCTTCATGGCAAGATCTTTCCTTTCCTCCATTATAAAGTATTTTCACTTTGCCAAACCCTCCTAACCCAAACTGTCCAGTTTATTGACAGCCTTCTCTATCCTCTTCAGTGCTTCTTCCAAAATAGAACGTGGGCAAAGCAATATTGATTCTCTGGAATCCACCTCCACTGGAGCCAAAGAGAAATCCATCATCAAAACCCACCCTAGCTTTCTCCCTCATAAAAGCCCGCAGGATCATTGGGTTTAACCCCAATCCTCGGCAGTCCAGCCAAACTAAATATGTTCCTTCAGATTTAATAGCCTTAATTTTGGGAATTTCCTCTCTGAGATACTGCATCGGAAATTCCAGATTCCCCTGCATGTAACTCAAGAACTGTTCCAGCCACTCGTCGCCATTGCGGTAAGACGCCTCCATAGCTGTTAACCCCAAAATATTTACCGATGGCACAATGCCATCGCCAGTCTCAACAAATTTACTGCGCAACTCGTCATTGGGAATTATTATGCTGGAGGCATGGAGTCCCGCCAGATTAAAAGCCTTGCTCGGCGCCATGCAAATCACTGAACATTGCTCAAACTCCCTTGAGATTGAATCGAAGGGGATATGCGTTGAACCTTTAACCAATAATTCACAATGTATTTCGTCTGAAACCGTAACAGCATTATTCTTCAATACAATTTCTCCCATTCTAATCAATTCTTCCCTGGTCCAGACTCTCCCAACCGGATTATGCGGACTACTTAGAATCATCATTCGGGCTCTGGAGGGCAATGGCATCATGCCTGCTTCAGGATTAAACTTACCCTCAAGTTCATCAAAATCAATTTCGTAATGCCCGTTAATAAGTCTCAACTGATTGTTCGCTATATGGCAACCATTGTTTCTAATAGGAGTGTGTCTGAGTAACAGCCAATCATAGTTAGTTGGCAACTA
>JAGGZD010000038.1 GCA_021162245.1 Dehalococcoidia bacterium
TCTACCAATAATGCTGCTCCCGCCCATGGCGTTACTTCCTCCTCAAGCCCTCCAGTGAGTGTAACCCCCAATGTACTTCTCTTTTTCATGCCTTTCACCTTTTAGGTGACAATTTATCACATGCCCCCTTAGCTTTGCTATATATCTATCACTCACGGATTAAGGTCTTTTACCTCTTCTGGAGAAGCACAACCCAAAGTTTCTTAATCCGAAGTATTTTTTGATTTCTTGGAATCAAGTTTACGATCACCGGATAAAAAAGCCAAAATAAATCCATCCTAACTCTTTAAGGACAAGGTTTTTGCCTCTTGACTTGCTGAAATACCTCTATTTTACCCTTCTCTTTCAATCGACTTTGGGCTTAAAACTCCAATGAGTCTGGTCCCACTGTATACCCACACGAATGAGTAAATGGTAAAGCAGTGCATCAGTTCTGAATGCATCTCTATATTTGAGCTGCCCCAAGGATCAATATATTATGGCGAGAATATTTTACCCTACAGCTACTTGAACCACTTCAAAGCGTAGAAAAGCAAAGACCACTTGCTTACTGTGGGGGAAGATTTGTTTCACCTTCAATCATCATCTTTTAACTCCGCTGTAGCTCTCTTTAGAATTTGTGCTATTTCCTTTTCCACATCTTCAGCAATAGGCTCAGGTTTATGCGTTGCCAGAATTTCCTTCACTTTTTCGTGCGCTACTTCACCAATCGATTTAGAACCCTTTTTCTGCCAGGCCTCAAAGCTATCTATATCACTGAGCCTCGACGGCCACCTCTCTTTGAAATGCTGTAACGTGTGTTTTTCGCCCAGGAATATTCCACCGGGGCCAACTTTGTCAATGACATCCACTGCCAGGGTTTCATCATTCACTTCAAATCCCTGAGTGTATCTTAGGGCATAATCTATAATCTCGTTGTCGATAACCAGAGCCTCCATCGAAGAGGTCAGCGCTGAGTCCAGTGAGCCAAAACCCATAACCATGTCCGGGACGATTAGCATGTGGGCAAGAAGTGAGATAGCATCATCATAACCAGCTTGTAAATCTAAAGTCTTGGAAGCAGATCCAGAAGACCCTACCTGCATTGGCAAATCATAATGGTAGGCTAGTTGAGCAAGAGCCAGGTTCATTAAAGTACCCTCTGGTGATATGATTCCCGACCCTGTTTTGAAATCTACAGTGCCGACGCCAGCCGTATATACCACCGGCACCCCCGGACTGGCGAACTCGAGGGCAGTCAGCCCACCCAACACTTCAGCGTTATTGATAACCATTGTGCCTGACAGTGTAGCCGGGCTTGTCTCCCCCATCAGGGGCATAGGCCACATAAGAATTGGAAGTCCAACCTTAGCATATTCTATGATGGCATCTGTCATTTCGTCTTCATAACTAAGAGGAGAAATAGGGCACACGTTCGCTGAAATAATAGGTCTTTTCCTGAGTTGCTCTCTTCCCCCAACAATAGCAGCGGCGATTTCAATTTGGTATTGGGCCGCTTGGGCACTCGATGCACCCACACCAACATGTTTTTCTGTGTTTCTCAGGGCAGTACACATTCCAACTATGCCCCTCATACCTGATGGGACGTTCGTGGCTTGTCCCACGGGCCAGAGAAAATGGAAGTGATCCAGATAATCAGCTAACACCGCCCATTGAGCACTATCTTCAAGCCTGGAATACCTGCGCTCGCCAGTTTCCCTGTCTACTATGAAAGGAGCACCTCCTTCCGCCCAGAAATGTGCTTTTTGCTTGTTCAATACAACGTCATACTCCGGATTCCTGGCCGCATATGTTGTAGTCTTCGGAGCTCTTCTCAATGCCTCCTCAACTAAACCTCTGGGGATCGTAACATGCTTCTTCACATAATCAACTCCGGCTCCCGTTTTCTTCAAGATATCCAGAACAGCCTCATCGGTAACTCTGATGCCGGTGTTTTCCAGAACTTCCAGGGAAGCATTATGTATAGTATTCAATTCATCTTCTGACAGGAAACTTATTCTTGGTTTGCTCATTCTTTTGGTCCTCTTTCAGTTATCGACATTATATAAGAACTCTACAACAAAATAGCTAAAATAGTAACCCAATTCTGGCTCATTTCAACAATTCCGACTTGACCTTCTTTAGAATACGCGATGTCTCCCTCGCAACATCGCCAGACACAAGTTCAATTTTATGTGTAGTCAGTATTTCCCTTGTTTTCTCTTTGGTTATTTGAGCAATCAACTTGGACCTTTTGCTCTGCCATACTTCAAATGTCTCCATATCGGTAATTTCAGGCATCCACCCTTCTCGGAAGTGTTGTAACGTATACTTTTCGCCCAAGAAGTAGCCGCCGGGGCCAACTTTGTCAATTACATCCAGTGCCAGAGTGTCATCATTCACCTCAAGTCCCATGAGATATCTTAAAGCATAGTCATCAATC
The DNA here is from genome assembly GCA_021162245.1 of Dehalococcoidia bacterium. Taxonomy (GTDB): domain Bacteria; phylum Chloroflexota; class Dehalococcoidia; order GIF9; family AB-539-J10; genus JAGMDB01. Next base: position 2,423 of record JAGGZD010000038.1, read on the forward strand.
TCGTTACCAATGATGAGAGTTTCTTGGAGATATACATCACCCTACTCCTCCTGAGCCGAGGGCAATATCAGGAGTGACCAGGAGAGCTATTATGATGGAGATAGCTTTCTGATAATCTGCCTGTGCATCCAACACCCTCAAGCCATTCTTCTGCCACCATCCTCAAGTTAAAATTTTTCAGCTTATTTCCTATTCAAATATGCCTCCCCCATGTTTAACTTTTGACCAGCTCCTTTGCTTTCCCAACGGCAGATGGCGCATCAGGTGCATATCCA
>JAGGZD010000048.1 GCA_021162245.1 Dehalococcoidia bacterium
GGTGGCAGAATAGTGAGCAAACCTAGAATAGATTTTTTGTCTCAAGATGAAATAGAGTCTATCCACGATACTTCACTAAAAGTTCTGGGGAGAACTGGCGTCAAAGTAATGAGTAAGCAGGCGCTAGACATATTGAAAAAGGCAGGAGCGAAAGTTGATTATGTCAATGAGTGTGTGACTATTCCGAGAAATCTGGTTGAAGAGGCATTGGAGATGGCTCCGAAGACTGTGAAGTACGCTGCCAGAAACCCAAAATACGATTTTGTACTGGATAAAGAGAAAACTCATTTCTGCGCAACCGCAAACCCTCCACTAATGATAGATGGAGAAACTGGCGAGTGCAGATACTCAACAGTAGAAGATATTGTTGACTGTTTGGTGGTAGCTGATTACCTCAATCACGTTGACATGGTCTGGCCGTTCGGCACCGATTTAAATGTGCCCGGGCCGATGTTGCACATAATTGACATGTATACATCACTGCTCCATTCGGTAAAACACTTTGAAGGTGACACAGTAACCACAGCAGAAGCTAAATACCAGCTGGAAATTGCGGCTACTATTGTTGGTGGCAAAGAAGAACTCAAGAAACGACCAATCATCTCAATGGTTATCTGCACCATATCGCCTCTTATGCTTGATGGAGGCATGACGGATGCGAGTATAGAATATGCCAGGGCCGGTGTGCCTGTTGTCATATACCCCATGCCTGCAGCGGGGCAGCTAAGCCCTGCTACTATGGCAGGCACGATGGTAGTTAATACGGCCGAGTTTCTAGCCGGCCTGGTTATCCAGGAACTTGCCAATCCAGGAGCACCCGTCGCCTGGGCACCTTCATGCGGCACTGTGAATTACAAAACAGGGAGGCGCAAATGGTCGCCTGAGAGCACTCTGATGAGTCTGGGCGTTGGCCAGCTAGCCCGTCGCTACGGCTTACCAACTCAGAGAGGAGGACTCGGCAGCACTTCCAAGCTCCTGGATGCACAGGCAGGTTACCAGAAAGCTATCTCCCTCATCCCAAGCTTGCTGTTAACGCCCGATATCGCAGGCGGCATTGCTTTCTTAGGACCAGGCACCTGCCTGGAGTCTATGGTTATCGATAACGAGATTATTGATTACGCTTTGAGATACCTCATGGGTCTTGAGGTGAATGATGATAATCTGGCACTGGATGTAATTGACAAAGTTGGCCCCGGCGGCCACTTCTTGGGCGAAAAACATACATTACAACACTTCCGAGAAGGATGGATGCCTGAAATTACCGATATGGAGACGTTTGAAGTATGGCAGAGCAAAGGGTCCAAATCGATTGCTCAAATAGCCAAAGAAAAAACAAGGGAAATACTGGCTACACATAAGGTTGAGCCCATACCCCAGGATATTCAAAATGAAGTATCTAAAATTCTAAAGAGAGCAGAGACAGAGCTATTGACATAAAGGTACAATTACATTCTCTTTAAAGGGGGATAAACAATTTGAAAAAGGTATTGATAGTAGGAGCTGGAGGGCAGGGAGGCCCCTGTGCCTCGATACTGGCCAGGGATAAAGACATATCGAAAATAGTATTGGCTGACATAGATGTAAATTTAGCCAATAGAGTCAAGAACAAGATAAACAGCGATAAGATAATCGTAGCAAAAGTCAATGCCGCAGAAATCGACGACCTTAAGAAACTAGCTAAGGGAGTGGACGTTGTCATCAACCTCACTCTGTGCCGATTCAACGCCAACATAATGGAAGCCGCTGTAGCCAGCGGGGCATACTACGTGGATACAGCTTCAGGCGACCCATTATGGAGTCAATTCTTAGAAAACAAACCACTTGAGTTTGACGACGAATTCAAGAAAGCCGGGCTGACAGCCCTGGTTTGCTGCGGAGGCTCCGCAGGAATCACCAATGTATTGACCAGGCATGTATGCGACAAATTGGACCACGTAGAAGCAATACATATCAGAGTCGGGCATAAGGCTCTTAAAGAAACGGGAGATGCTATCAAGACCTGGAAGCCAACGTGGTGTCCTGAAATAGCACTCGAGGACTATGCCAACGAATCGACAGCATTCGTGGACGGTAAATACACAACATGCCCTCCCTTCAGCGGTTCTGAGAAATACGATTTTCCTGACCCTGTTGGCCCACTCGTAGTTTACCATCACTCACACGAAGAGCCAGTAACCATGCCACATTTCATAGGCAAAGGCTTGAAACACGTAGATTTCAAATACCCCATAGACCCCGTAGCAGCTGCCCTGGTAAAAATGGGATTTGCCAGCCATGAGCCAATAGATGTAAAAGGCACCAAAGTCGCACCCATAGATGTGCTAATGAAGTTAATACAACCCCCGGTTGACACATTCCTCGCCGAGAATGAAGCCAACGCAGGCATTTTCCCTGATTCTGTTCACCCCTACCTGCTGGAGATAAGCGGAGAGAGCAACGGAAAAAGCCTGACATACAAGCTCTGGTGGTCATCCTACCTATTCGACACGGCTGAAGAAAAGTTAGCCCTGTACAGAAAATTCGGCACCTCGAAGATTGGGGTGGCTCTACCAGCTATCGTCGGAGCGAAGATGTGCATGGAGGGCGATGCCGAGAAAGGAGTAATCTCGTCAGAGTGTCTTGACCCGATGAAATTTCTGGGAATAATGGCCGCTATGGGCGCTCCTTTGAATTTCCACGAGCTGTGTTCAGATAAGTCATCTACCCACTGAATTGTTTAAGGCAGTAGTGGACACCCACAAAAATATATAAAATAAGGGGGCAACTAAAATGAAGGCAGTTTGTTTAGGAGGAGCAGGAGCCATGTCTGCTTCCCTTCTATACGATCTTCACAAGACAAGCGATTTTGATGAAATTGTGCTCGCCGATTTCGATGAAGGAAAAGCAAAGCAAACCATAGACTTGATGGATGATGATAGGAGATTTTCGTTTACCAAACTGGATGCAACGAAGAAAGAGGAAATAGCTAAAGTACTGAAAGGGGCTGATTGTGTATTCGATGGTTTACCTGACCAGTTCATGGGCAACTTTATGGACGTAGCCAGCGAAATAGGAATAAATGGTGTTTCCTTATCCACTATAGAGCTAACTGATGAGAGGCTCGTTAAGTATTCAGATGCTCTTAAGAAAAAGGGGAATGCGGTCTTGATAAATAGCGGCGGAGGTACCATTACCAGCGTAATGGATATACTGGCAAGCGAGGAATTAGATGAGGTAGAAGAGATTAACGAATACTGGTCATTGTGGAGGCCAATTACTCAAGCCACGCCAGGCCTCATATACGCTGCTATGCAATTCGACCCTGCCTCCAGTTGGAGAGTCTATTGGGAAAACGGAGAGTATATACGTAATCTCCCTCCTTTTGCTTTACCTAAAGACTGGGAATTTCCTGAACCCATAGGGAAGCAGGAGACTCACATTATCGAACACGGAGAACCAATGCCTCCTTTTATTCCTGCGATAAGGGAAAAGGGATTGAAACGCGTAATATGCAGGGGAGTATTCCATTATGGATGGACACGACTGGCGAGGTTTTTCCTTGAGAATGGCATCTTCGGAGCAGAGCCAATAGAGATAAATGGGGTTAAGGTATCACCCTACGAAGTCATCATGAAACACATAGAACGCCACGCTGCAGAGAAACGTGAAGATTCATATACGATAGCAAAGAAACTGGGCTTCAAGCCTCAAGACATAATGTCAGTAGAGGTAATAGGCTCTAAGAACGGCATGGCTAACAGAATCATATATTACTGTGAACCACGCTACCCTTTCTTTGATGGTAAACCTGCTACTGCCTCGATGGAATACGGCTCATTCGTAGGAGTAGCAGGATCTGTATCGCTTCAGATGTTAGCGCACGGGGAAATATCGCAGAAAGGAGCATTCCATGTCGAAACGAGTAATGTAGATGCAAGGAAACTATTCAACGAATATGAGAAGAGAGGATTCAAATTCACCAAACAAAGCTCTTTCAATGTATAAGCATTGCAGGGCAGAATAATAATTGGAGGTACAAATAAAATGAGAGCGCTATTAACTTCTTTATCTGATCATGAATTAGACCAGGTTCATAAGGCTAGCCTACAGATTCTAAAAGAAACAGGAATCAAAGTTCTGAGCGAGAAAGTGCGGATGTTGCTTGCTGAGAATGGTGCGGAGATTAGTGGCGACATTGTAAAGATTCCAGAGTCTCTTGTAGCAGAAGCACTTAACAGAGCCCCACACGAGATGATACTGGGGGCAAGAGAGCCGGAATGTGACCTTAAGATTCCCGCAGACAAGTTCCCCTTTATATCCACAAGTGGTTTTTCACCATTTGTGGATGACTTCAGAACTGGAGAGAGAAGATATTCAACATCGGCCGACTTGAAAGATTTCGCCATACTTAGTGATTATATCGATACGGTTGATTTCTTCTGGCCTATTGTAATCCCTGGCGACATAGCGCCGTCGCTGCAGGAACTTCACTCTTTAGCGATTTCGTTTGAGAATAACAGGAAACATATTCAATGTTCCTGCGTTACTGAGAAAACAGCCGAATGGCAAGTTAGATTGGCAACTGCGATCGCTGGTGGTGAAGAAGAGCTCAAAAAGAGGCCTCTTTTTTCAACAATTAACTGTACCGTTGCTCCTTTGGTATTTGAAAAGGGTTCATCCGAGGCAATGGTCGTGCTGGCGAAGGCAGGCATTCCCCCTGCCCCCATGAGCATGGTGCTAGCTGCTACAACCGGCCCGGCAACAATAGCAGGGACCCTGGCGTTAGGAAATGCCGAGGAACTTGCTGCCCTGGTTATTATCGAGTGTGCCAATCCTGGTGCGCCAATGATTTATTGTGCAGAGGTAGCACCAGCAGACATGAAGACTGGCGAAATTAACTACAATGCGCCCGAGTATCCATTGCTCTGTGCCGGCGGCGCGCAACTGGCGAGATTCTATAAACTCCCTAAATATGTAGCAGATATCTCACCACAAAAAACGCCTGATAATGCTGCACCTCCCAAACGCAAACAAGATGATACCTCAACTATAAAGCGTGATGTAGCAGCAATAGCTCTGAATTATACACCACGCCCAGACATTTTCGCTGCATTCGGAGGTCTCGACCAGGCGATGAGCGCCTCGTTAGACCAACTAGTCCTTGATGCTGAAGTTTATGAACATGCTCGTGCGTATTTGCGCAGATTCGAGGTAAATGACGATACCTTAGCCCTGGATATCATTCACAAAGTCGGCCCCGGTGGTCACTTCCTGAGCGAGAAGCATACATTGGAGCACTTCAAAAAGGAAATATGGAGCAGGTCAATGGATGATACTTTCATTCTCGACCCGATGTCGAAGGGCTCCTTCTCTGAAAGAGCTAAGACAAAAGTGAAAGAGGTGCTTTCCACACACAAAGCTCCTCCCATTAAAGAGGCCGTGCACAAGGAGATGCAACAGATTCTTAAAGATGCTGAGAAAGATATACTGGGTAATGGTTAAGCAAATAGAACTAAAAATGGTGTATTATTAACTATATATAAACGAGCACCTGTCCTTGACATACGAAGTGTTTTGGTTTTTAATAGCTAAAGAGTAAAACTCAATAAAATAAAAGGAGGAAGAATGAGTAAAAGGAAACGTTTGTTAACTCTGGCAGGAACTGTGCTTCTGTTGCTTAGCTTAACTGTCCCAATGATGCAGTGTGCTCCCTCAGCAGAAGAGGTAACTCCTCCAGCGGGGGAAGAGGTAACTCCTCCAACGGGGGAAGAGGTAACTCCTCCAGCGGGGGAAATCAAATATGGTGGCAGATTGACTGTTGGTTTTCTGTCACCACTGCCCAGTTTAACGCAAGGTGCAGGGACAATGTACACGAACTGGGGCTGTCTGTGGGACCTTATAGTCTATGATAATTTGACAAAGTTTAACTTACCGCCTGATTATTATGCCTTCACCCCCGAATTTGTGCAGAGCTATGAAACATCGGATGATGGTTTAAGCTGGACGCTGCATCTTGCTGAAGGCGCTACATGGCATGATGGTGTGCCAGTTACAGCAGAGGACGTCGCATTTACATTCGAGGCTATCAAGACAACACCAGGAATGCCTGACACTGATTTTTGTGTGGACCACTGTGAAATCATTGACGATTATACGCTTAAGGTTTTTAACACGAGAGTACTTACTGCTGTCAATCCGCCTGGTTGGTGGGCTTGGGATCCGATACTTCCCAAGCACATTTTCGAGCCTTATAAAGATGATATAACGCTATGCCCGAATGAGGAAAGCATTGGCTCAGGACCATTTAAGATGAAGGAGTTTAAACCATCAGAATACATGTGGATGGAGGCCTATGAAGATTACTATGGGGAAAAACCATATGTGGATGAGGTGGTTTTCAAACTATATGGCACTCTGGAGAGTATGCTTATGGCGCTGAAGAGTGGTGAGATAGATGCTATGGACAGTGATCTTCCAAACGCTCTTATTGAAGAATTCGAGGCAAATCCAGACATAAAAGTTGAAACGGTGCAGGGTCTTACGATCGATGATGTGACTTTTAATCTCCACAAAGATGGGCCGCTTCAAAACAAAGATGTGAGACATGCTATTGCCTATGGTATAGACGCTCAGAGAATTATTGACATGGCATATGCGGGAAATGGAGTAATATGTGATAGCTGGGCATACGCAGAAGACCCACTGCACAATCCCAATTTGCCTCAGTATCTTTATGACCCTGATAAAGCTAATCAACTCCTGGATGGCGCCGGATATATAGATAGCGATGGAGATGGAATAAGAAATGACCCTGTAACGGGGGAAAATCTTGTTTTTGAGATGATTGTTTCATCAGCAACTACATCTTACGTCAAGGGATCTACTCTGATTCAAGAGATGCTTCCCATCATAGGCATAGATATTGATGTTTCGGTACTGGACCCCGATACGTTTTATAGTATGGTCTATAATCCGGTGGCGGACGCATTTGACATGGCGCTCAGAGGCGAGGATCCTTCCCCGTTCCCATATGGAGACTGGATGTGGATGGAAGCACAGAGCTGGGATTCCGGAGGAGCTTGGTGGAATCCATCTTACTACGACAACCCTCGCTATGACGAGCTTTGTGCTTTACTGGGTAGCGCAAGAACTATGGAGGAGCGAAAGGAATACGTGTACGAGATGCAAGAGCTTCTGTCTGAGGACTTACCTGAATACTATCTAGCTCGATCAGAATATGTCTCTGCGTACAGAACTGATAAGTTCGAGGGCTGGGTAAACGAAGTGGGTGGTCCCGTATCATGGTTTAATGACTGGAGCATAATGAAAGTGCACCTAAAGTAACAGCCAGATAACATTCCCTAAATCAACGCTGTTTTTAGTGGCGGTGGTGGCAAGAAAATTGGGGAGCTTTGCAAGGAAAAGAGCACAAGCCATCGCCGCCACTCTTGGTATGGTAATAAACGAATCATCTCGACGCTTCCCTTAAATGCCTTTATACCCCATCATAAATTTTTTGCATGTGAAGGGGAACCAGCTTAAGGAGGATAACAAGGAAATGAGTAAACCAGGAGTAACTTTTCTATCACAAGATGAATTGGATGCTATTCACAATACTTCGCTGGAAGTACTGGAGACAACCGGTGTCAAGGTGTTGAGCAAGCAGGCGCTCGATGTACTGAAGAAAGCAGGGGCGAAAGTTGATTACACCAGCAACCATGCAAGCATCCCCAGAAAATTGGTCCAGGAGGCACTGAATATGGCTCCGAAGACCATCACATACGCCGCCAGAAATCCAAAATATGACTTCGTGCTGGATAAGAAGAAACCACATTTCTGCGCTGAGGGCGGACCTCCTTTCATAATGGACTGGGAAACAGGCGAGCATAGATATTCAACCAGTGAAGATATTGCTCGCTGCTCCATCATAGCCGATTCCCTTGACCATGTAGACCTTATCTGGCCATTGGGAGCTGGCATGGATGTGCCTGCGCCCATACGATACATATCTGATATGTACACCGGTTTAAAGAACTCAGGAAAACATTTCGAGGGCGATGCCACAACTGCCAAAGAAGCCCAATACCAGATTGAAATTGCTGCTGCCATTGTCGGTGGCAGAGAAGAGCTCAGGAAAAGACCTATCTTTTCACATGTTATCTGTACTGTCTCTCCTCTTGGTTATGATAAAGGAATGACAGAAGCGAGCATAGAGCTGGGTAAGGCCGGCATCCCGGTTGCCATTATGCCTATGCCTACGCTGGGTGAAACAGGCCCTGCTACCCTGGCAGGCACGATGGTTATGAATAACGCTGAATTTCTCGGTGGCCTGGTTATCCAGGAATTTGCCAGCCCCGGAGCACCGGTGGTATATGCAGCTGCCGTTGGCGCTGTGGATTTTAAGACAGGGGGTACAATTCCATCTCCTGAGCGTAGCCTTATGCACCTGGGGATTAGTCAGCTAACCCATTACTATGACCTGCCAAGTGAAATGGGAGCTTCCGGCAATATCTCCAAAGTCCTGGATATGCAGGCTGGGTGCCAAAATGCTATCGCCCTTATCACACACATGCTAACTCTCCCCGATATTGTCCTTGGTCTGGGAGCATTGGAGGACGCTCGACTCACAACCCCAGAGGGCATGGTTATCGAGAATGAGATGATAGATTATGCCTTAAGGTACACTCAAGGGCTTGAAGTGAATACTGAGACTCTAGCTGCGGACGTCATTGATAAGGTTGGCCCTGGTGGAATATTCTTAGGTGAAAAGCACACATTAAAGCATTTTAGAGAGAGATGGATGTCCAGGCTCTTCGACATAGACAGTTTTGAGACCTGGCAAAAAAAAGGCTCCAGACCTATTGATGAGGTAGCTAGAGAAAAAGTAAAGGAAATCCTGGCTACTCATAAAGTTGAGCCCATTCCCGAGGATATTCAAAAGGAAATATCTAAAATCCTGAAGAGAGCCGAGGCAGATTTGCTGGCATAAAGATACATACATTGCCACCTTCACTGCTATAGAGACGAATACAAGGCTACTGCACAGTGCAGTAGCCTTGAAGAAAGGAGCATGTAGTGAGCAAATCTATAAAGCAGGGATTTCTGGTCGACATTTCCTGGGGTATTACCAGGCTACGCGAGGATTTTTTCGTAAAGCATTTCCGCTTGCCGTTCATGTCCATACCAACAAGCACACCGAACACATATGAGAAAGTCAAGGTGACGAAGAATGTTGCAGCCCCCATGCGTGACGGAATCAAGCTGTATGCCGACATTTACAGGCCCGATACTGACGATGCTGTCAGCTTTCCCGTCGTGCTCACACGCTTGCCTTATGGCAAAGATGAACCTTATTGTGCCATGGTTACGCAGGGTAAATACTGGGCCAAAAAAGGATATGTGTTTGTTGCTCAGGATGTCAGGGGAAAATATGCCTCCGAAGGCACATTTGAACCTATTGTAAACGAGGCAAACGACGGATACGACACCCTCAATTGGATTGCCAGCCAGCCATGGTGTGACGGAAACATCGGCATGACCGGAGAATCATATTACGGGTACACCCAGTGGGCTGTGGCATCGCTGAACCATCCCAACCTTAAATGCATCGCTCCGGGTATTACATCTGCGGATATATTTGGCGTGATTTCTTTCAACAATAACGTTTTCTGCATGCAACAAAAAGCAGGATGGGCTTATCAGATGAATGCCAGGAAGATGAACAACCCCCTCAAATTAGACCCGTGGCACCTTCCCTTAATATCCATGGACGATGACGCTGGTATCAGGTGTGAATTTTACAAGAATTACATCCGGCACCCTTCGCGAGATTCTTACTGGGAACCCGTCAATTTTTACGGGAAGCACAGTCAGGTAAGAATACCGGTCTATCACTGGGGTGGATGGTATGATGTTTTCGTGGCAGGGACTATTAAAGATTGGATTGCAGTTAAAGAAAACAGCGATAGCGCTGAAGCCAGAAAGAACCAGTGGCTGTTGATCGCACCCATCGACCATGAATTAACTCCTATGGAGACTCATAGAATCGGCAAAATAGATATCGGCAAGGAAGCCTGGACCTATGACAGAATACAACGATTCTTTGATTACTGGCTCAAGGGAATTGATAACGGCTTTGCTAAAACACCCCGAGTGGAAATATTCACCATAGGCGATAATAAGTGGAGATACGAAGATACATGGCCACTGGCAAGAACCAAATATACCAATTACTACTTCCATAGCAAAGGACATGCAAATACACTGTATGGAGATGGATTGCTGGACAGGAGAAAACCAGGCAATAGCCCTGCGGATAATTATGTCTATGACCCGAACGACCCTGTTACAATAACACTGGGAATAGACCTATGGTCTATGGCAAAGGAGCTAAAAGACAGAACTTCTGTAGAGAAACGAAAAGATGTGCTCGTTTACACCTTACCGAAGCTGGACAAAGAACTGGAGATAACAGGGCCAATAAATGTAACTCTATTCGCTGCTTCATCTGCCAGAGATACTGATTTCACCGCAACACTGGTCGATGCTTTCCCCGATGGCTACGCTCACATGATACAGGAAGGCATAGTCCGAGCCAGGTATCGTAACTCTGATAGCGAGGCGTCATTGATTGAGCCAGGGAAAATATATGAATATACTATTGACCTGTGGGCAACCAGCTACGTGATTAAGCAGGGGCACAGGATAAGGGTAGAGATATCCAGCAGTAACTTCAACAGGTGGGATAGAAACCTAAATACAGGAAACGAATTTGGCATGGATGATAAAGTGGTGAAGGCGACGCAAACAATCTATCACGATAAAAAACACCCATCGCACATCACCCTGCCCATTATTCCACGGTGACGGTGAGAGAATACATTGTTTCCCTGTCACCTCAATATTGGTGAGACGGAAAGAATACTGAGACTGTAATATTGCTCGATTACCTGATAAAATTCAGCTAACCTGAGGTGTCCATTATTACCGCACCTAACAATATATAGCAGAGCCTCGTAAATCGGGATAAATTAGCATAAGGAGGATAACAACGGAATGAGTAAACCAGGAATAACTTTTCTATCACAAGACGAATTGGACGCTATTAATAATGCTTCACTGGAAGTACTGGAGACAACCGGTGTCAAGGTGTTGAGCAAGCAGGCGCTCGATGTACTGAAGAAAGCAGGGGCGAAAGTTGATTACACCAGCAACCATGTAAGTATCCCCAGAAAATTGGTCCAGGAGGCACTGA
>JAGGZD010000091.1 GCA_021162245.1 Dehalococcoidia bacterium
CCAGGCTACGGATATCGTATTTGGAATCTTTAAATCGTTTTAACCACTTATGAAAGGTCTTCCTTGAAATATTGAAGTGCTGAGCGCTAAGGGTAACATTCTCTTTGGCTACTGTGTAATAGAAAACCATCCATTCTACCCTCAACCTCTCATGGCTTGTAAAGCCTGATAGGGCTGCTGCCCCTCTCCAGCTCTCATACCTGCTCTTCAAGATAATGGGCTTTCTTTTAAAGAAATAATAGCTGTTTGTTTTCCTCATTTCGGTAACTCCTTATGTATGGTTAATGTCATCACTAACCATACCATTAGTGTTACCTATGTATCTCAGCCTCCGCACCCACTGTGCGGTATCCAAGACATACTATACCATAAACTAAACCCTCATTTTGAAGGCCGTGGCATCGACGGGCTATAATACCTCAATTAATAAAAACAAGATGAAAAACCTCGACAACATTTTAAACCAGGTTTCTAAACCCGCTCGCTATACTGGAGGTGAATGGAACAGCATTACTAAAAAATGGGAAACGACACCTATCCGAATTGCCCTGTGCTATCCCGAAACCTATGAAATCGGCATGCCCAACACAGCGCTGCCTATCCTCTATGGGATACTAAATTCCCAGCCAGACACGTTAGCAGAGAGGGTTTATGCCCCATGGATAGACATGGAAACAATTTTACGAGAGCAGAACATGCCACTTTTCAGTTTAGAATCCAGACACCCCCTGAAAGAATTTGACATCATCGGTTTTTCTTTGGGCTACGAGCTTACTTACACCAACGTGTTAAATATCCTCAACTTGGCCCAAATCCCATTATTTAGCTCCGACAGGGAAAGCTTTCATCCCCTGATAATAGCCGGCGGCAGCTGTGCCCTTAACCCTGAACCTATGGCTGATTTTATTGACTTGTTTGTAATTGGTGAAGGCGAAGAAATAATCCTAGAACTATTAGAGGTTTCCCGAGCATACAGGGGCACTAAAGAAGAACTGCTGAGACAAGCTGCCACACTCAATGGTATATATATACCTAGCTTTTACCAGGTAGATTACACAAAAAATGGCACTGTACATAGTATTACACCCCTGATATCCGAAGCTAAACCAGAAATCCAGCGCAGAATAGTAACCAAACTACCACCTCCAATTACCAAGCCAGTTATCCCTTACACAAAGATAGTGCATGACCACGGCAATATAGAAATTCAGCGAGGTTGCACACAGGGCTGCCGCTTTTGCCAGGCAGGTATGATTTACCGCCCGGTAAGAGAGCGCCCCCCTGAGGAAATAATAGATGCCGTAGATAAACTATCAAGTTATTGTGGCTATAACGAAGTCTCCCTGCTTTCCCTTAGCACAGGAGATTATCCTGCTATTGAGGAACTTGTCTCCAAACTATCGCAGCGATATTGCAAAGACAACTTGACTTTATCCTTACCCAGCCTGCGGTTAAACACAGGCGCAGTAAAATTAGTAGACTTATTGCCTTCACAACGCAAAATAACACTAACTTTTGCTCCCGAGGCGGGGAGCGAAAGACTACGCCGTGTCATCAATAAGAATATCTCCGAAGCCACGATACTCCAGATACTAGATACTGCCCTGAACAGAGGTTGTACAAATCTCAAGTTATATTTTATACTTGGCCTGCCCACTGAAACCATTGACGACATACACAGCATCGTTGACCTGGCAGCTAAAATACACCAGCGTGGGAAAAAATGCAGGGTGAGAATTAGCACTTCCATCCTTATTCCCAAACCTCACACCCCCTGTCAGTGGTTAGCTCAGGAAACAGAGGAACAACTATTCCCCAAATATAACATACTAAAACGAGCATTACGGCGGGAACAAGTGGAATTTTCGTGGCCCAACCCTAGAGCCAGCCAGATTGAAGCAGCTTTATCCAGGGGTGACCGTCGCCTAAGTAAAGTCATATACCACGCATGGCAGTTGGGTTGCAAATTCGATGCCCTGAGCGAACACTTTGATTATCATAAATGGCTTACAGCTTTTGAAAAATGCGGATTGTCTCCATCATTCTATGCTAATCGAGAGCGAGATTTAGACGAAGTATTACCCTGGGGGCATATTGACGTTGGAGTAACTCCCAAGTTCCTCAAAAGAGAATACCATAACCTCTGGCAAGAAAAGGAGACTCCGGACTGCCGACAGGGTAAATGCCATACCTGCGGTCTACAGAGATGGCAAGTTAGTTGTCAAAAGGCTCTTGATTCTCTCTCTCTTTAAATACAACAAAGCCCAAGTCAATACCTTTACAACAAGGGCAGAAACGTAAAACTATTACCAGAAAGTTTAAAATAAGCTATCTCAAATCAAATCTCAAATTTCATGCCAGTATGCAAAGGTGAGAATTTTTCCGCAAAGGCAAGATAAAGCTCAACTTGCGCTTTGAATCCTGTGCAGTGGCCTGCACATATCATCGCCGGGTTTAGTTCAGAAAGCGATTCAATAGTTCTTTTTATTCGAGTTTCCGATGCATCAATAAGATGCAAACCACCAATAATAGCTTCTATTTTTTCACAACCAGTTAATTCTATAGCATGTTTGATAATGTTCACGATACCAGCATGGCTACAACCTGTTACGATTACCAAACCTTTCCCATTGACATTTGCTACAATGGAAATATCATCGAGCATTGGGTCGTCCTTAACTCTCCCATTCTCTATAGTCTTAAGTCCCATACTTATACCCTCAAAATTAGTGCGCCTCTTTACTTCGCCAGTAGTCATAATTCCAGACATGAGCACAACAGGGTCTTTAGCCAAACAAAGCCTTGCGCCAGTTTTTTTTATTTTCTCCTCCGAATCTGCCTGCATAACACCAACATGGCGAAGACAGGGATCAGAGAAAAAATGCGGGCGGAATATATCAGGATGAGCCACTACGGGGATATCACCCTTGCCTATCTCCTTGAGCATATTCACCACTCCATGAGTATGGTCATAATGGCAATGCGTCAGCACAATAGCATCAATAGTCAATGGAGAAACATTCATGAGCTTCATATTACTAAGAAGAGCTTGCGAATTTTGACCCACATCAACCAGAATCCTCACCACATCTGAATTTTTTGTCCCTTCAACAAGAAAAGAAACACCATGCTGCCCTAAACATGGGCTTTCGTAAAGGACAGAATCCTCCGCCAAGGCTGTAACTCTTAAACTATCCAGCCCATCACTTTCACTCATATCTTACTCTCTCCAATAAAACCTTGCTTTAATAAAATAGAGTGCTACCGCAAATTAACTGCAATAGCACTCTACTCTCTCTGTATTACCAGGGAACAAATCTGCTGGAGATCACATACTCCAGTCAACCACCTCTATAGCAGCATTCTTGTAGCCAGTTTCAGTCGTATCATCCTTCACCACGTGCCAAATTTCAAAGCTGCCAGCAGTGCGATCACCTATTTCGTTAAAGGTGATCTGCCCCGTAGCTCCATCGAAATTAAGTTCAGTTAAAGCAACCCTTATGGCGTCACCATCATAGGCACCGGCTGCTTCTATTGCATTAGCAGCTGCCCATACTGCATCATACATAGTATCACAGTATACTTCAGGGGCTTCCCCGTATTTCTCCTCGTATGCTGTATTGAAATGTTCATTCACTGAGCCCGAGCCTACAGTCCTGGTAGCAGCAACAAATGTTTTCTCCATAAATTCAGCAGAACTCGGCTCTGCGAACAACCCTGAGCCATAGTTACCATCACAGCCCATCCAGGCAATATCATCCAGACCTATATCCAAAGCTTGTTTAAAAATTATGATGCCATCATCGCAGTAAGAGCAACAAAAAACCACATCTGGGTTGCTATCTTTAATTCCCTGTAACTCACCACGATATTCCTTTGTGCCCTCATCATAATGCACCGATGCCACATGCTCTCCCTGCCACCCTACTGCCTGGAGCCGCCCAACAATCGCTTCCTCCAAACCTTTGCCATAAGTATTATTCAAAACTATAGTAGCCAGTTTAGTGTAGCCTTTATCCGCAATAATATCAGCTAACACAAAGCCTTGTGCATCATCACGAAGACATGTACGGAAGAACCATTCTGTTCCATCTTTCTCAGAAAGTGGAATCCCTGTAGCCGATGGCGATATCAACGGTACTTGTTGCTCTTTCGCATATGGTATCGCCAGCAAAGAAGCGCCTGTAATCATAGGTCCAGCGATTACCTTTACTCCATCTATTTCCACCATCTTCTTAATTCTATCAAACCCGGCATCTGCCTCTGTTTTGCCATCCTCTTCCACCAGCTCCACCTGTTTTCCCAACACTCCACCAGCAGCGTTAATTTCATCAGCTGCCAGTCTGGCACCATTTAGTATTCTGGTACCCATAGAGCCCAAGCCACCAGTAGTGTCTAACAAACAACCTATCTTGATTGTTTCTTCTTCCGCTGGCCCCGATGGAGCACAAGCCACCATTGGAACTAGAAGGCTCACAGCAGCTACCACTAACAACAATTTCTTAATCATACCTCACTCCTTTATGCAAAATTTAGCACTGATTATGCACATAATATACACTAGCTGTCAATACTTTTAGTCTCTAAACCTAAAAACCGCTGCTGGGAGGATTCCTCAGCAAATAAAGTGTCAGCATCTCCTTCCATAACACAAGCACCGTTAACCAGAACGTAGCCGCGGCTAGAAATACTCAAAACCTTCTTAACATTTTGCTCCACTATCATTATGGCTACACGATTTTTCCTTATCAACTCCAATTTGGACATAATAACCGAAGCAGGTTTCGGAGATAAAGAAGCCAATGGCTCATCAAGCAATAGGACTTTTGGCTCTGCCATCATAGCTCTTCCTATAGCTAACATTTGCCTCTCTCCTCCACTCAAATTCCCTGCCAGAGCACTTTTCCTTGCCTCAAGTTCAGGGAACATCTCATATATCTCTGCCATCCCAGCCTTAATAGAGGTTTTACCCTTTCTATGATAAGCCCCCATATCTAAATTTTCGCTTATATTGAGATTAGGAAAAACATTATTAACCTGAGGAACATAACCTACACCTAAACTCACCGCTCGGTCAGGAGTTATTTTACTAATGTCTTCATCTTGATAAAAAACACTACCCTGAAATAACCTGACAAGGCCAAGAAAGCTTTTGAGCAAGGTTGATTTGCCGCTACCATTGGGGCCCACAATAGCCACAATTTCACTCTCAGCAACCTTCACAGAAACACCACGAACAATGGCAACATCGCCATAGCCAGCACTGATATTTTCAGCCGAGAAGACAGGCCTCATTCAACCTTCACCTAGATACGCCTCGTAAAAAGCAGGTTCCTTAACTATCTGTTGTGGCTCCCCCTGAGCCACTGTTTTCCCTTTATCCATAACATAAATCCAGGAGGCAAATTCAAACAATATTTCTAACCTGTGCTCCACAACGAAAAATGTTGTACCGTTACGAGATAGGTCTCTCAATTTCTGAAATATACTCTTGCCCAAGACGGGATTTATTCCCGCTGCAGGTTCGTCAAGGAGCAAAAGTGACGAGCCAGCCATGAGACCCCTAGCTACTTCCAGAAGTTTTCTCTGCCCCCCAGAAAGCTCACCCGCAGGAGAAAAAGCCAATTTATCCAGCTCCACAAGCTCAAGTATACTTAGAGCTTCTTCTACCATACCTTTTTCCTGTTCCTGCCACTTTTCCCTCAAAAAAAGGCTATTTGCTAACTTATCGCCCTGATGACCTCTCACTGCCACCAGCATATTGTCCAGCACACTCATCTGAAAAAATAACCTAGGGATTTGAAAGGCATTGCCCAGGCCCAACTTGTAAATTTGGTGAGGAGCTAGGTTATTAATACAGTTATTATTGAAGTGAATAGTTCCCTGATCAGGTTTATGAAGGCCCAGAATAGTATTAAACAAAGTAGTCTTGCCACTACCGTTGGGCCCAACCAAACCACAAATGCCACCTTTTTTGACATCCAAATTTACACCATTGACGGCATAGACACCGCCAAAACGCTTCCTAACCTCTCTTATCTTCAATAACGTTTCTTCCATAGCAAATCACCCTTTAATTTTATCTGCGGGAGATACATGTCAGCGAAAGCACGAAAACTATATACCTGACAGTTACTCTCTTCATTCAGCCCCTTCGATCAGGGGCTAAGTAAAGATGAAGATGCGAACACCAAAGCACTCACTGCTTCCCGTTGCTCTTGACAGCGCTTCTATCATTACGGACTAGCTCTAAGGCCTTCGTTGTCACAGGGCTTTCCTTTAACAATCCCTGTGGCCTGTAGAATAAAACAAGAATAATTAAAACACCAAACAGGATATATTGCAAATTAGCGGGATCAACGGGCAAAGTCAAATAATCTTTGGCTATATTTGCTCCTCGGTCGAAAATCTCTACCAGAACAGCACCCAACAGCACTCCTTTATTG
This sequence comes from Dehalococcoidia bacterium, assembly GCA_021162245.1. Taxonomy (GTDB): domain Bacteria; phylum Chloroflexota; class Dehalococcoidia; order GIF9; family AB-539-J10; genus JAGMDB01. The sequence continues at coordinate 6,447 of JAGGZD010000091.1, forward strand.
TTGGCCGGACCACCCAAAAGAACCATCATCCATACAGTGAAAGTAACCATCGGCATAAACATACCTGGAAGAACACACTGAAGATACTGAGCATAAAGCCCTCCAGCTACCCCTGCCACAGCTGAGCCCAGCATAAACACCTGAGCCTTGTATTTAGCTCTATCCTTGCCTAATGCTTCAGCAGCTATTTCATCTTCTCTTATAGCTCGCATTGTTCTCCCATAAGGAGAATTAGCTAATAGCTGAAGAACAAAAAAACAAATACCTAAGCAGAGGTAAACCAACCCTATATTCACCAAAGCATTCACACGAGGAGAAGCCCCCGCCAGCGATATAGCCCTGGAAACACTTATTCCCCAATCCCCCCCAGCAATCCAATCTTCATTCTTAACAATCAATCTCAAGATTTCACCGAAGGTCAAAACTACTATAGCTAAATAATCCGCTCTCAATCTTAAAGCAGGCAAGGAAATAAGGAATCCAAAAGCAGCTGAAATTGAGGCGCCGGCTATAAGGCAAACGTAGAACGGAATGCCAATTTGGGAAAGGAGGCCGTATGTATAAGCACCGATGAGAAAGAAAGCCACTTTGCCAAAATTAGCAAGTCCTGTAAACCCAAACTCCAAATTCAGGCTCAGGGCTAACATGCCAAAGATGCCCACATACACAACTACATCAAAGACATAGAGTAGTGGGTCCAAGTTAAGTCCTCCTGAATAGCATAGCCAGTCCTTGTGGCCTCACTATCAAAGTTATTATCAATATCAAGAAAGCGATACCTATCCGATATGTTGTGGAAAGCCCCAGAATTGTCAAACCCACCACTCCTATATTCTCAGCTAAGCCAATGATAAATGCTGCAGCTATTGCACCATAAAAATTACCGATGCCACCAAGTACAGCAACAGCAAATATGGGCAATATAGCATCCCACCCAGTCATGGGCCAAATCTGTGTATCGGCGCCACGAAATATACCTGCAATCCCAGCTAGTCCAGCGCCAATAAACCAGGTTACCCAAATCACCTTATCAATATTGATCCCAGAAGCCAGAGCAAGTTCAGGGTTGCTAGAAGTTGCTCTAATGGCTTTACCTATCTTAGTTTTCACTAAAACGAAGTGCATGGCGGTCGCCAAAGACAAAGCAGCAAATATAAGCCCCAGCCAGAGCCAAGTAACTCTAAGTGGGCCCACAGTAAAGGCACGCCATGTACTAGTAAAATATAGAGGTTCCCAACTCCAAACAGCGCCGATAGAGTGTCTCAAAATAAATCCCAGTGCAATAGAAGCTACCATAAGGTGAATTATAGTAGCTCCTTTCTTGGCTAGAGGCTGAAAGATACAACGGTAACATAACAATCCCACAATGCCAGTACACAAGAAAGAGATAACAAGAGCTACTGGTATGCCCAACCCTAGCTGTTCAGCTACCATATAGCCAATAAAAGCACCTGAAGTAATAAGTTCTGCATGGGCAAAGTTGGGGAAATTAGACAACCCATATGTTAAGGTAATTCCCACAGCGCCTATAAGGTAAAAACTCCCAGTAACTACTGAGTTGAATAATACCTGTGCCCAGTTAATTGTCATAGCTAACGCGGTAAACGAGATTTCAGTTGAGTTAAATCGGTAAGCGATCCCTCGCGGTCATGCCCAATCCTATCAAGGTAAAATGCATTCACGCCAACTTGCTTGGAGTTAAGAAAATCAAATTGCCAGCTGTCACCCACATGGGCGATTTCTTCAGGGGCAACATCCATTTCCCGGCACACCTGAAGATAAAAGTCGGGAGTCTTTAATTGCTTATAATGCGAGCTTGCAGAAAAAATATGGGTAAAATAGTGCTCTACGTCCTGTAACAAATAATGCAACAATTCCACAGGCGTACCTGAGGCAACTATCAATTTATATTGACTGCTCAGTGAAGAAAGAACTTCAATTACTTCAGGATAATAATATAACTTATCCTGGCAGCTTTTTATCACCGATTCAGAGTCGTCTAAGTGCAAATACCTAAACCAATAGTTTATATCATACCACTCTACTTTCTGGTCACCAATTTTGTCATACTCCATGGCGACAATCTCTTTAGCCCTGTCAATCTCAATGCCATTCCGTTGAGCATAAAAAGCAGGGATAGCTTCATGCCAGACAGCAAGGGTAAAATCTGGCGTCACCAGCGTCCCCTCAGCATCGAAAGAAACTACCCTAATATGCCCATGGGGGTTCTCTTTTTCCACAAAGCTATAACTAATCTGGGACATCTAAGCTGGTAATGCTAACATAATCACAAGCTAGAAGTCTATTTGCCGACTTATGCCAGGCTAAAGTAAAATGGCTTACAGACAACGTAAGTATCACTTAAAGGTAAACTAAGAATGAAGAAACTAGCTCGCACTTTTGAAATAGGCCCCATAAGACCACCTAGCGAAGCTTATTCCCTGCTCATAAGAGCTACTAGAAATTGCCCTTGGAATAAGTGCCAATTCTGCCACTTATACAAAAACAGTAAATTTGAGCTCAGGTCCATTAAGGAAATACTGAAAGACATAGAAACAGCCAATATTATCAGCGAGAACATAAAAGAATTTGCTTGCAAAATAGGCTATACCAATAAAGTTGAGGGAGCTGCAGCGACACTCTGCACTCAGCCTCAATATGACCAATGCGTACGCAACATCTCAGCGTGGCTTTGGGCTGGAGGTGAGTCAGCATTCCTACAGGACTCCAATACGCTCATCATAAAAACTCCCAAGCTAATTCAAATAATCACCTCTCTAAGAAATACTTTCCCCAGTTTGAACAGAATAACCACCTACGCACGCTCCCATACCTCATCCAGAAAATCATCATCAGAGTTAAAAGAACTCAAAGATTCTGGACTAGACAGAATTCACACAGGGCTTGAAACAGGCTATGACCCTTTGCTGGCTTACATGCAAAAAGGAAGCACTGCGCAGCAACATATTATAGGAGGGAGAAAAGTAAAAGAGGCGGGCATATCCTTATGTGAATATGTCATGCCAGGTTTAGGCGGGAAGAGAATGTCACAAGAGCATGCTAGAGAAACAGCAAGAGTATTAAACGAGATTGATGCTGACTACATCAGGCTACGTAGCCTTCATGTACACCAGGATATGCCCTTATGGGCCAAATTAGAAAGTGGTGACTTTGAACTGCAGTCAGAAGATGAGGTGGTGGCAGAAATAGGCGTTTTCATCGACAACTTGCGAGTCACTAGTTACATCAAAAGCGACCACTCGATTAACCTGTTACCCGAGATAGAGGGGAAAATGCCCGATGATAAGGAAAAATGTCTGGAAGTCATAAATAAATATCTGTCATTACCTGACGAGGAAAGGCTTAATTTCAGGGTGGGGAGGAGGATCGGCTATTATGGGAAGCTAGCAGACCTGTCTGACGACTACAAACACAGTAAAATAGATGAAACAATAAAACACATCTCTCCAACAGAACCTCATAAGATAGATAAAATGATACTCAAACTAAAGGATAGCTTCATTTAAAACTGTCACAGTAAGCACTGGTAAAGAGCCTTGTCTCTTCGATTGATTCTTCGCCCTTATGCGTCAATCCACAAGTTAGATCTAAAACCTCTTGACCATATAACCATTCTCCAGTTTATAGCCAAATGAGCGATAATACTCCCTGACACCAACACCACTTAAAATACTTAACCCACCAGCGTAAAATTCCGTTCTTGCAACCCTTTCCGCCTCCCGCAGTAAGCTCTCCCCCAAACCACGATGCTGAGCAACCTGATTCCCTTTCTCTCCTAAAGGAACCTCGGGACCAAAAATATGCAGTTCCCGTATAAGAGCTAAACCAACATTAGCTGCACTAGTCTTAATCCTCATTCTCAATAAGCCAAACAAAGTCTCATCTGTATCCTCGTAAGAAAGAAAAATTTCCCTTCCACCATAAGTTTCGTAATCCATCCTGGTTAGCCGTGGCTGGCCAATAACCCAGTCATCTCTCAATCTATGTCCATACTCCCGACAACGAATACACTTACAACGAATACCCAGTTCATCCATTCGTTTCCTGATACTCCCCCTTAGCGCCAAATCCTTGCAGCCGGCAAGAATGAATTTTCCAGGAATGTCCCGCATTAACCTGGGAATTCTCACATACTTAGGAATTAGAGTTTTAATGCGGACAAGTAACTTTATCATCTCCTCATCTTTGTAGGGGTGATAACGATTATCATGATACCAATTTTCCAGTTCACTCCCAGCAATCACCAGTGTAGGGTAGAGTTTAAGTCCATCAGGGCGAAAGCGTTCATCGTCAAACAGTTTTCGTGACAACTCCAGGTCATGTTCAGGTGTTGAGCCAGGTAAACCAGGCATCCAGTGATAGTAAACTTTAAAACCATAATCTCTTAGCAACCTGGTGGCACTGATAACTTCGGCCACTCCATGCCCTCTCTTTGTTAGACGATGAATATCATCATCCAGTGTCTGCACCCCAATCTCCACTCTGGTAGCTCCAAACTCAAGCATGTTCTTTATCTCCTCCTCCCCACACCAGTCAGGTCTGGTTTCAATACACAACCCCACACAACGATGTTTAGCAACTTCGTTGAATTTTTTGGCTTCCCTCAAATCCACAGACGCAACTCCATTGAGGGCGTCATAGCAATCTTTGACGAATTGATATTGATAATCGCGGCGATAAGCGAGAAAAGTGCCTCCCATAACAATAAGCTCCACCTTGTCCTCTGCATGTCCCATATCAGCCAACATCTTAAGCCTAAGCTGCACCTGCTTTCCAGGCTCAAAATTACACTTTATAGCACGCAAAACCGCCGGCGATTCCACAGTATAGCTTTTAGGCGCTCCAGGTAAGTCAGGGCAATAGACACACCTGCCAGGACATGGGAATGGTTTTGCCATAACTGCCACCGGCGTTACTCCCGAAATAGTCCGAGTCGCTTTTCTCATGCTACACTTACACTACAGTTTAACAGGGCATATTCTATGGCTACAAATAGAGAAATTTTCGACCAGATAGCTGAAAGCTGGTACCATGTAAGGCACTGGCCATTGTTGAGACAAGAATTGGAAGACCTTGCTCAAAAGTGGGAAGGGGGGAGGCTGCTTAACGTCGGATGTGGCCATGGCTCTGATTTTTTACCTTTCCAACAGGGATTTGAGTTATGGGGAATAGATTTGTCCCCACAGATGCTTAAGCAAGCTCAGAGATATTCCGCCAAATTTAATTTCCATGCCAATTTAGCAATCGCCGATGCGCTTTCCTTGCCTTTTCCTGATGCCAGCTTCGACCAGGCGATTGCAGTAGCTATTTATCATCACATCAAAGGGCAACAGGAGAGAGAAATGGCACTCAGGGAGCTAAAACGAGTGTTGAAGCCAGGAGGCGAGGCTTTTTTAAGCGTATGGAACCGAGGGCAACCAAGGTTCTGGTTGAAACCCCCGGAGCAAGAAATTCCATGGAAGCTGAGAGATAAAACAATTTATCGCTATTACCACCTCTTCTCTTATGGTGAGCTCAAAAACCTACTCGCCAGAGCTGGTTTTGAGATCCTCAACATAACTCCCGAGAAACTCTACCACTTCCCAATAAAGAACTTCTCTCGCAACATATGCGCACTGATAAGAAAATAACCCTGTATTACATCCACTACATATACATTTACGCAGGCAAAACTACCCACATTTAAAACGTAAATCTCACAACCACTTTGCCCCTGCAGCTCTGGCAGCTGGCATTGCTCGAAATTTAGCGCTCTGAACTTGGGTACTCTAGCTATTGGAGAGATCTATGTTATCCAAACCTCGATTCTCTGCCTTGCCAGACAACTCCTGTCCCATTTCTGCTTTCTCAGAAAGTTCCGCTTCGACAATGCTTATAAAAATCTCCACCAGTCCAGGGTCAAACTGCTTACCAGCGCCCTGTCTAAGTTGTTCTATAACTTTATCTCCACTAAGAGCATCACGATAAGGACGAGCAGAAATCATAGCTGCAAAAGCATCAGCTATAGCCAGAATACGAGCATCCAGAGGAATCCTATCCCCTTTCAAGCCTTCAGGGTAACCAGTGCCATCCCAGCGTTCATGGTGATATAAGACACCATTCACACAAGCAGCTAAGCTAGGTACATTTCTAACAATATTTGCCCCCAGCGTAGGATGAGATCTAATTGCTTCCCAATCCAGCGTACTTAGCTCTCCTTTCTTGGTAAGTATTTTATCAGGAACACCAATTTTGCCAACATCATGAAGTAAAGCAGCAGCGCTTATCCTAGACACTTCTTCAGGTGATACTCCAATAGCTTCAGCTAAAGCTACAGCATAAGCGTTAACTTTCCTGGAATGGCCATAAGTATAGTGGTCTTTAGCATCCACCGCCGAAGCCAGAGCATAAACAGTACTTAAGCCACTTTTTCTAGCATCAACCCCCATTTCACCATCTGTTGACTCAGATAAAATTTTAGAGGAAAGATAAACCCTATTACCCCCGGTACGCTTGGCATAATAGAGGGCAGTATCAGCCATGGTAACAAGCTCACCATACATCATTCCGTCAGACGGATAGTTAGCTAATCCCCCACTACAAGTCACCGCAATCTGTCTGGCTCCCATTTCAGTAGCAATACGCTCCCGCGTTCGTTCAGCAACCACATAAGCATCTTCCACATCTGTTTCGGGTAAAATCACAACGAATTCGTCACCGCCGTAGCGGAAAGCCTGGTCAGCACTCCTGATAGAACCTTTAATAATTCTACCCACTTGATTCAGGAGCTGATCTCCGGAAGGGTGCCCATATATATCATTGTAGGTTTTAAAAGAATCAAGGTCGAGCATTAACAAGGAAAATGAATTCTCGCGGCGAGAATGGCGCGCAATCTCTTCTCTAAAACGTTCTTCGAAATGACGGCGATTAAATAGTCCGGTAAGCTCATCAATACGAGCTCTCTGCTCAGCCCTGGCGTAAAGTTGAGTATTTTCAATAGGCATGGCAATCTGCGAAGCCAAATGCTCCAGGGTTCGTATTTGCCCAGAGGTATAAGCATCAGGGTGATTGCTCGCTATAAGCAAAGTGCCAACAACTTCACCTCTCACAATCAGTGGCAGGTGGATTGCACACCGAATCCCCTGCTTGATATGATCCTTAGTATCTGCAAATTCCCTGCCATGCTCCAGATTAGCCTGATATAAACTTGCCTTGTGCTCAGCTATCCATTCAGCAACTGAACCTTTAAACGGTATCTTATCTCCCACCTGGCGCCCCGAGTTCAACTGGCTGAATAGAGCTAAAATACGAAGATGTTCCTCTTCAATTAAAGCAATTGAAGCATAATCAATACCGATCTCACTGTCCAACTCCCGGGCAAAATTCTCAAAGATTACCTCAATGTTCACGCCGGAAGTCATGATTGCGTTCAACCTGTTGATAAGAGTTAATTCTTCTCTTTGTTCCTCCACTTGTTCACGGAGATATTCTTTTTCCATACTCACTGCCACATGGTCAGCAATAGATTTTATTAAATCAAGATCCTCAACGGTATAAAGCTTATCTTTTTGCTTGTTACTCACTGCCAAAATAGCAATAAGCCTATCACTATGCATTAAAGGAACGAACATTTCTACCTCTGCTAATTGGATATCTTCTTTTTCCTCTTGCCACAAACTATGGAATTCAGGAAGGGTTTCGATCTCCCGCCTGGATAACCCTCGAGATTCTCGCCTCAACCAGGTTACAATCGGGCTGTCTTGCCTCAATTCCATTGCCGACATAGATTTATTTACCCCATGGGGGTAATTAAATCTGGAAACAAAATCCCCATCCCCAGCTCTTGGTAGAAGAAAAAAGGCTCTGCGACAATCAATTGAATGAGCGAGCAAAGACACAAGCTGGCTGCCAAAATGCTCCAGCGTAGGGGCATCATATATCTTATCGATAAAATTAGATAAATTGCGCCGCGGGCCAGCCTTTTCACCATAAAATACTTGCTCCATCTTTTCAGCAATTACACTACGCGTTCGATCTCCAAAAATAACGTATATAACCAGTGTAGATAATAAAGCCATGATGACAGAGGCAAAACCTGGTCCGGAATGTAACACCACATCGAACAAAAACCACCATACCAAACAAATAGACATTAAGATGCCACCGAATAAGGTAGAAGCCAATCCCCGACGGAAAAACACCCTGAAATCCACCAGATGATGAGTTGCAACAGCATAGGTTAGGAGACAAGCAACAACCAAATTGCCAATATGGCTTAGAGGGTATTCGCCTCCACGGGGAACAAGACAAATGACGGCAAAAACTGTTATGCTAGCGATAGCGCTAAGTACATATGTAATCTGATTATGCTCTACCGGGTCGGATGAAATCTTATGCCCCCGCAGCAAAAAATATACATCCCTGACGCCTACCGTGAAGAGAAAAGAGAATCCCACGACAGCAATCCAGATACCATAGTCAACACTGATACCGGCAGCAGTGACTTCAACGTCCCTCGGGATATAGCCCAACAGTGCCAAGACAATGGCACTCACTAAGAAAATATAAACCAACGGTATCTTAATACCTTCACGCCGATAAAAAGAACAGGCAAAGTAATGAAATTGGATTAGCATCCAGACGAAAATACACAGAATGATTTTCATCAGGAGGAGCTTTTCCTCTATAAAGAGATCGCTACGGAAGAAAATATCACTTAGACTCCACAGAAATGCAGAAATCAAGTATATGAAGAAAAGTTTCTGCTTTCTATCCCAGGGTCGGCTACCAAGCAAAATGACAAAGAGCGGGATATAGGCAACACAGGCAATTAACGGAACGAAGGCATGCACATCCATGACGTAAAACAATTATCGACATAAATGTGAAAGCTGTCAAGGGGGGCGAAGATTTTACCTCACCCCCCTTAATGATATTTGATTTCCAGAATTAACCCAATAACTCAAACGACTGCAATTCGCTCAAATTCAATTGCTGGGGCAACTTCTACCTCAGCTCTAGGAGTTCTGAGCAAGGAAAGCACCTCATCAGATGGATTGATATGCGGTGGCTTCAGCTGACCTGAATCAACACCCTCAGCTTGCCGTTGCGCTATATAGCTAGAAAAAGTACCATGAGGAAGCAGAGTAACCTGCATCGGTTTTGACCCGAGCACACTTTCTGGATCACCATAAGTACTGTAGATGTTATAACGATACATCCTGTCTAATTTTAGAAGCTCGTCATATACTGCCTCTACTATACTTTTTTCACTGGCAATATAGTTATCTTTAAGCTCAATGTAAAGATTCAATATCGGCCTACCCCCCACTATCTCTTTGCGCGCTGTCCAATCCACATAGGGAATATCAGCATTTTCAATTGCTTTCCAAATTGTCTTCTCCGTAATTCTACCAAACCCGGCAATATTAATGAGGTCATCAGCTCGACCATGAAATACCATCTGCGGTATATCGATGTCTAACTTCTCATTTCGCAGTGATATTATTCTAACCATGTCACCAATTCTATATCTGGTCATTATGCCACCATGAAAATTGGTAATGACTATCTCATAATTCTCACCAGCTTTCACCTCATCTAACAAAACCGTTTTGGGCTGGTAGAAATGGTCTAATTGCCACTTGAACCACTCCATTTCGGGGATAAACTCAAAAAAGTTAAGGTTGGGGATAAAAGTCATACCCTCATAATCCCAGGTCTGAGTAGCATAAACGCCACCCTCAGTACCAGCATATAGCTCCAGAGGAGGTCTCCCCCACAATTCCTCCACCTTTTCCCGGAAAACGGCACTATCTGCGCCACCACCCACAACTACCTTGAGCGACCACAGGTCTTTAGGCAGCATGGGACGACGAGCCAATTTACTTCTAGCCAGCCCCCTGATCACACGGAACAACGCCTTAGGATGAGATAATAAGAAACGAGCACCAACACTCGCTGCACCCCGCTTACACATATCACCAACGTAAACTAGTACAGCGGATAAACCACCAAAACAATCGAACCCCTGAGATAAAGCCTCCTTAAAACCAGCTTTTACCTTTCTTGGAAATGCCATTTCCTCTGCATTGGAAGGAAGTAGGTCAGTACCAAGTGCCTGCTGCATCATATATGCCACGATACCCGATGCATAGTATCGAGACCCCGTAGCAGACATGGTTTTCAAATGTTCTTTCGCCAGATAATTACCTTGAGCGTCACAAGAGGCAAGAAGCCCAAGGGCACCAGCCGTCTTCTCAAATTCATACAAGAATCTCTCGGATAAAGGCACCCTTTTGACGCTATACTCAGTAGGTCTACCTGTTGTATGCACCCATATGGCGGGATTGGCTGGCAATATTTCCTCGTTACGATCCTCAAGCTCGGGAAGGTAATCAGTATAAGTAGTTAGCGGTACCTGCTCCCGAAATTCCTCCACTGTCTCCGGCATAGCGCCACGCATCATCTTCCGACCCAATTCGCAGCCTTTCAATAACTCAATCTGCTCCGCAAGCAACCGCTTCTGGATAATCATGAACTGCTCCAAACTTAAGTTAATAAAACCACAACACATCCGCCACAAATCCTCTTCCCTACCCTGTCTCAATAAATCAATCGGTCTTGGCATAATTACACCTCCTGTTCTTTTTATATCATTCTCAACTACGCACTATCACCCACATGTTGCCTCATTTTTTAGAGACGCCCAAGGCTTGCAATTTACGTCTTAGCTGCTCAAATTCTTCACCATTGGGTTGCTTGCCCAGCTCAAGTCCGTAGCTAATAAAGAATTCCAGAAATTTACGCAATAACTCTTTCGTCCCTTCCTGAAATTGCTGCATCTCTTCCCTACTTACCCCATTATGGCTCCCGTTTGCCCCTTCCAACCGGCTCCCAATGAGAAAATTAATAAACTCGGAGCGGCTCATGTCTCCACGATTATCATCTATCTTCCCTATCATCTCTGCATCCACTATTAACATTCTTTTTTCAGCCATTTGATTCTCCTTTTTCTTATACTTAATTTTCAATTCCTTGCTCTACCAAATACAACTCATAATATCAAGTTTAACAAGCCAATTTTCTAGCATTCACCATAGCCAAAGTTAGAGCTTCGTCCATGAAATCATTTAACTGCCAGATGCTCACTTCATTCAATTGCAAGGCTGCCTCACTGTCAATTAGAACGATATAATATTATTACTATAAAACTATGACAGACCTTGCTTGATTTTGGGAAGTGATTGTATTCTAGAAGATAGTTCTAGTTGAAGCTAAGACGCGAAAAATCCAATTGAAAAGAAAATGCAAAGAGGCGCGACGCGCCTCCCTAATAAACCTTGCTTTTTAAGAAGTACCCAGAGCTTGCAGCTTACGGGTTAACTGCTCAAATTCTTCATCTTTGGGCTGTTTGCCCAACTCAAGTCCATAACTAATAAAGAATTCCAGGAACTTACGCAATAACTCTTTCGTCTCTTCCTGAAATTGCTGAAACTCTTCTCTGCTTACCCCATCATGGCTCCCGTTTGCCCCTTCCAGCCGGCTCCCGATGAGAAAATTAATAAACTCAGAACAACTCATGTCCCCACGATTATCATCTACTCTCCTTGCCAGTTCCGCATCCACTATTAACATTCTTCTTTCAGCCATGTGATTCTCCTTCTCCTTATCTCTGTATGCTCTAAACTTATCATCATGTTCCAAACAGGAAGTGACTTCCACAAAAATTTCCCCATCACCCTCCTCCACTCAACTCCATGGGCTCCCTAGTCATCTCCAAACTCAAGAATTTCCATTACGCTGTCGATGTTTCTAAGCAACCCCAAACCCTTCTCCGTCACGTGGTAAGTAACCACAGGATTACCTACCTCTACTTTACTAATAAATCCACGACCCAACAAGAAACCAAGATATTTCTGTATCTGGCTATAGCTCATATTAGCGCTGTACATAATCTCCGTCTTGCCAGCACCATTCTCCCCTACCTTGAGCATATCAGCTATTATCTCAATATTAGACCGTCGGCGATTCATCGTAACCACCCTGCTACTAAAGTAGCCTTACCATTCTACCATAATAGCGGCGCAAATTGTCAACTTAGCGAATTGAATCATCTAAAATCGAACCGAAGGGTAGGTTGTTAAATCATATAAAATCGAACCGAAGGTATTTAAGATATGCTCTGGCTAGCGCTATAAAGGAGGTTAAGCCAGGCAATGGAGAGAA
>JAGGZD010000034.1 GCA_021162245.1 Dehalococcoidia bacterium
AAGCTATCTTCCTAAACCACGATGGACATGTTTCGGAGGGCACAGGAGAGAACATTTTCCTTGTTGCCGATGGCAAATTAATCACGCCTCTTCCCTCCGACAATATCCTCCAGGGGATCACTAGAGCCACTGCAATAAAGCTAGCTAAAAACGAGTTAGCCTTAGATACTATAGAGAGACAAGTAGATAGAAGCGAACTCTACTTAGCTGAAGAATGCTTTTTTACCGGCACCGCAGCACACATAGTACCGATCATAGAGATCGATCATCGTTTAATAGGCAACGGACAAACTGGTAAAATAACCGCCGCATTGCAAAAATCATTCCACGAAGTGATACTGGGCAGAAATACCAACTATCTTAATTGGTACACCATGCTCTCTCCACAAGCGAATAAGGACACGACGTGAACTCTGATTTCTGGTAAAGAAAACCAGAAGCTTAGATATATTTCTACAGATTCAGGCAAGCAGCGGTTACGCTAGCCTGTTCTTCCTCTTACTTTATGTTGAACGCTTCGGCTCAACGACGGTAGCAACATTCAACTTTTTCATTAAACGGGATTTAAGCCTGGCACTCTTATTCCTATGAAAAACTCCCTTGCTTACAGCCTTGTCCAGGCTGCTTATAGCTATAGCAGTTTCCTGCTGCGCTAATTCCAGCTCTCCATTACTAATAAGCTTCCTTGCTTTGCTCACACGAGTTCTAGTACTGCTCCGTACCAGACGATTTCGCCCCCGCTTTCTCCCCGCTGAGCGAGCTGCTTTATCAACTGACTTGCTATTTGGCATCTGATCCTCCTTCCCTTACTACATTTATCACATTCCACAGTGAGTAAATTCTAGAGACCACTTTATTTAAGTGAGTCGCACTTTTAATTTCGAGAGCAAAGTATAATGACGTAACATTATTATCATGGTGATTCACATTGGCACCGGTAATATTCACTCCCTCCTCAGATATAATAGCACTAATATCCCGAACTAAGCCAACTCTATCCCAAGCGTCGATTTTAATAGTTACAGGATAAACCTGCCCCACATCCCCCCAACTCACATCAATCAACCGTTCTTTTTCTACTTCATTAATGATATTAGGGCAATCCTTACGATGCACAGTGATGCCACGACCCTGAGTAATATACCCTATAATTTCGTCTCCAGGCAAAGGATGACAACAACCAGCCAATCGAGTAAACAAATCACCAACACCTAACACCTTGACACTTGACGGACTACCTTTTCGAGGGGCCGAAATCCCAATTGTATCACCAGGAGACTCCAAATCCAGGCTTAATTTAAGTGAAATTTGAGAGAGAGTAATGCCACCACGACCAAGAGCAGCAAAAAAATCATCTGCGTGCTTATATTTAAATTGATGTGCTAATTTATCAATGCTGGGTAAACTAATGCCCAAACGTTTAAGCTCCCTATTCAAAAGCTCTTTGCCTTCATCCACACTTTGACCTCGTTCCTGTTTATTGAACCACTGGCGAATCTTACCCCGAGCGTGAGACGTTTTAACATAATTAAGTTGAGGGTTAAGCCAATCTAAACTGGGGCCTTTCCTCCCTTTAGCAGCAATAATTTCTACAATATCTCCGTTGCCAAGTATATAATTCAAGGAGACTAAGCGACCATTCACTCTCGCTCCGATGCACCCATAGCCCAAATCTGTATGAATTCGGAAGGCGAAATCTAGAGGAGTAGCTCCTTTAGGCAAATCTTTTATATCTCCTTGCGGAGTATAGACAAATACTCGATCTCCAAAGATATCAGTCTTCACAGATTCTAGAAACTCCTCGCCATCAAATTCCTCACGCAACTGAGAAATATCACGTAGCCAAGGTATTTTATGCCCAAATGACAAGTCTATATCCCCCCCCCCCTTATAATGCCAGTGAGCCGCCACTCCGTGCTCAGCAATCTGGTGCATATGGTAAGTCCGAATCTGTATTTCTAACGGCGTTGTACCTTGGCATAGTACCGTAGTATGTAAGGATTGATAGCCATTGTCTTTAGGGTTAGCAATAAAATCATTAAACTCTTCAATCATAGGATGCCAAAGATTGTGAATCGTTCCTAATATCTTGTAACAATCCGAAACTGAATCCACTAACACACGTAAGGCAAAAAGGTCATGAATATCACCAAAATCCTTGCCTTGTGCGGCATACTTATTCAGTTTCTGGTAAATGCTATAGATATGTTTCGGCCTACCAAAAACCTTAGCTTCCATACCAGCCTTGTCCAATTCTTGACGCAGTGTTTGACTGGCCTCAACTATAAATTTCTCCCGTTGCTCTCGTTTTTCAGCCACCAATCGGCTAATCCGACGATATTGTTGTGGTTCCAAGTATCGCAAGCCCAAGTCTTCCAACTGCCATTTTACATCCCACATACCCAAACGATGCGCCAGAGGCGCATATACTTCCAATGTCTCCTGGGCAATTGCACGTCGCTTCGACAAAGGCAATGCGCCTAGAGTGCGCATATTGTGTAGCCTGTCAGCTAACTTAATAATGATCACCCGTAAGTCTTCAACTGTAGCCACAAGCATTTTCCGCAAGTTTTCAGCACGAACCCTTGATTTCCTCCAACCCTGCCCAGATCTGTTTGTGAGTTTCTTTAACTTAGTAACTCCGTCAACTAATTTAGCTACCTCAGACCCAAATTTGATTTCAATATCATCCAGTGATATATCACAATCTTCAGGAATATCATGCAACAGGGCAGCAATTAAAGTATCTCTATCAAGGTGGAGATTAGCTAATGCCATGGCTACTTGCAAAGGATGCTCCAAATAAGGCTCTCCCGACTTACGTACCTGCCCTTTATGCGCTTGCGCGGCGAATTCATAAGCTGCTTTAATCAAGCCTTGCTTATCAGTAGGCAAGTATTCATCGATTTTTGCCATAAGAGAATCTATATCCATATTTCAAGTTTCATGATAACGCAGCAATAAAAGCAACGCAAACCTTGCTACCTCAGGCAATCCAAGCACAGGGAATACAAAGACAAATATTAGAAACTTCTCCTGCAAGTTTATAAGTTCTCAGCTATTATGTATGGTGAGCGAGTAAGCAACTAATAAATATGCTAAACTAAACATCATACATAGAGAAACATAGAGAAAGGAGCCCCCTTGTATAAAGCGCCCAGAGGTACATCTGATATCCTGCCGCAGGAGCAAAATTATTGGAAATATGTAAAGGAAAAGGCAGTTCTTGTATGCCACCTTTATGGCTACCAGCCATTGACCACGCCAATATTTGAAGATTCCAGGCTCTTCTCCCGTACCGTGTCTGGAGGAACAGACCTCGCAGACAAAGAAATGTACATCTTCGAAGACAGGAGCGGCCAAAAACTAGCTTTAAGGGCGGAAGGAACAGCCCCGGTCTGCCGAGCTTATCTGGAACATGGGTTATTCAATTTGCCTCAACCCATAAAACTTTATTATATTGGAGCTGCTTTTAGATATGAGCGCCCTCAAGCTGGACGTTACCGCCAGCATCACCAATTTGGGTATGAAGCTTTAGGCGACGTTGACCCCGCCCTCGACGTCGAGGTAATAGAGATGGCGCAGCAATTTTTGCTTTCTCTAGGTCTTCCTAAATTCTCCATCCAACTCAATAGCATCGGCTGCGAGCTCTGCCAACCTGGATACATAAAGTCACTACAGCAACATTACTCCAACCACATAGCTGATTTATGCCCAGACTGTAAAACCAGATTGCTTAAAAATCCGCTGCGCTTACTTGATTGCAAAAAAGCTTCCTGCCAAAAAATAGCTGAAACAGCCCCAAAAATCACAAATTACCTGTGCCCTAAATGCCAAGAACATTTCCAAAACGTGCAGCAAGGATTAAAAACGCTGGAAATTCCTTTCCAATTGAACCACAGATTAGTACGTGGGTTAGATTATTATACCAGGACTGTATTTGAGATTGAACCTCAAGAGGAAGGATCACAAAGTGCTCTCGGCGGTGGCGGACGTTACGACAATCTTGTTGAGCAACTGGGGGGGAAACATACTCCTGCAGTAGGTTTCGCCACTGGTATAGAAAGGCTCATACTAAACCTTAAGAGACAAAAAATGGAAATCCCCCCTTCCTGCAAATCCGTTGCTTTCATCGCTTATTTAGGGGAAGGTGCTAAGATTGAGGCAATGAAGCTTGCATCTAGGCTACGGCAAGCAGGGATCGCTGTCATCAAAGCCACAGGTAGTAAAAGTTTAAAAGGACAGTTAAGGCAAGCCAACTCACTAGGCACCAACTATACTATTATCATCGGTGAAAAAGAGGTCAAAAATCAGACCGTAGTATTGCGGGATATGATAAATAACAAACAGGACTCTGTCTCCATAGATGAATTAGTTCTGTCACTTAAACAAAACAACCCCCCTCGAATAATATCTCAAATACATTCTCAGCCTCCAGATATGATATAATGTGCACCAGTGGCTGTAAGTATTGTTGTTACTAAGAGAGACCTGCAGTCTACCCGTGGCTCTTCTCCTGGGATTTTCGCTCCACTAAAGTGACATGTATAAGAAAGTAAATTAGCCACATCGTAATGTAAGATAGCCAATGGCTCAGTCTGATCAAGCAGTTAATAGAGGATAACTATGGAAGAAAACAAATCGCCTCAATATACGGCCGATAACATTCAAATTCTGGATGAGATAGAAGCAGTCCGCCTGCGCCCAGGAATGTATATAGGAAGTACTGGTCGTGAAGGATTACACCATCTTCTGTACGAGTTGGTATATAACAGCATAGATGAAGCAATGGCTGGCTTCTGCGACCAAATTGCGGTAACAATCCACAATGATAATAGTGTAACTGTAGTTGATAATGGCCGTGGTATCCCTACAGAGACTATGTCCACAGCAAATATCACCGCACTGGAAGCAGTAATGACACACCTGCATGCTGGAGCCAAATTTGGAGGCTCTGCATATAACACGTCCAGTGGTTTACACGGTGTCGGGGCTTCGGTAGTAAACGCTCTATCGTCGTGGCTTCAAGTCGAGATTAGACGCCAGGGTAAAATATATCGGCAGGATTATCGGCGCGGGATTCCCACAGGTGAACTACAAGTCACCGAAGATTCTCCCGACACAGGTACTACAATCACATTTCTTGCTGATGAGGAAATTTTTGAAGATCTTAGCTATGATTTCAATACAACTTGCCAACGGCTAAGAGAGCTAGCTTTTCTCAATAAAGAGACGCAAATTTCCCTTAAAGACGAAAGAACTTGCAGGGAAAAAACCTTTTACTTCGAAGGAGGCATAGCTAGTTTCGTTAGCCGCCTGAATAGAAACAGGGAAGTTACCTCACCTTCGCCCATCTACTTTTCAGCCATAGTCGATTCCACCATAATCGAAGCAGCATTGCAGTATAATAACAGCTTCACAGAATCCACTTCCTCCTTCGCTAATTGTGTCAACACCAGAGATGGCGGTAGCCATCTAACTGGCTTTCGCTCGGCTCTTACTCACGCTTTTAACGATTACGCCAGAAAAAATAAGCTCATCAAAGATACTGAATCTAATCTGACGGGTGATGATGTGCGCCAAGGATTAGTAGCTGTTATCAGCGTAAAGCTTCCTAAGCCACAATTTGAAGGGCAAACCAAAACAAAGCTCGGTAACCCTGAGGTGAGAAACCAAGTTGAATCTGTCGTAGTAGATAATTTGTCTCTTTACCTTGAACAGCACCCTAGCGAAGCGAGAGCAACCATAAACAAGTGCCTCATCGCAGCTAAAGCTAGAGAAGCAGCGCGCAGAGCCCGCGAGCTAGTTTTCAAAAAAACTGGGCTTGAGGCATCAACATTGCCAGGCAAACTAGCAGACTGCTCAGAGAAAAACCCAACATCATGTGAACTCTATTTAGTTGAAGGTGACTCGGCTGGCGGCTCAGCTAAACAGGGGCGGGATCGCCGCTTCCAAGCTATCCTCCCTCTCAGGGGTAAAATACTCAACGTAGAAAAAGCTGCCAAAGATAAGATCGTAACACATGAAGAGTTGCGAGCTATTGTTACAGCACTAAGGACAAACACAGATGAACAATTTGATCTCTCCAAACTCAGGTACCATCTCATAATCATCATGACCGATGCCGATGTTGACGGTTCTCATATTCGTACATTGCTTCTTACTTTCTTTTATCGTCACATGACAGAGCTAATTAACCAAGGGCACCTTTTTATAGCCCAACCACCTCTCTACCGCATTAAATGCAGTAAACAGCAATACTGGATTTATTCTGAACAAGAAAAGATGGACAGAACCAAGGAACTGGAAGGACATAAACTAGATATCCAGCGGTATAAAGGACTAGGGGAAATGAGCCCTGAGCAACTATGGAATACAACGATGAACCCCAGCACTAGGACTTTACTTCAGGTACAGATAGAAGATGCTATAGCCGCCGATCAGGCATTCCATATGTTAATGGGCAACGAGGTTTTACCCCGCAGGAACTTCATCCAAGCCCATGCCCAAAATGTGAGGAATCTGGATATCTAAGGGGACGCCACGCTCCTTACCTTACGTTTCGCAGTTAGCATACAGGTTATGCTCCGCTATATATTTTTCAACTAGGCTGGGGATTAAGTAGCGAACAGATAACCCTTGAGCTATACGTTGGCGGATTTTCGAAGAGCTAACTTCAATTGTAGGTGCAATGAGCTTTATAACGCTATGAGCCAATCCTGGAACGAGAGGCTCTAAGAATTCTAAATCTGGCAGATTTAAACCCACTCTGGGAACAACTACTAACTGGCACATCTGCACTAGCTTATCTGGTTCTTTCCACAAGTGGAACCCTGCGAGACTATCACTACCAAGAATAAAGAAAAGCGGCTGTTCACCTAATTGGCTTCGCAGCGTAGTTACAGTGTCTATAGAATAAGAGTGCCCACTGCGCTCCACTTCCAAAGTACAAAGCTTAAAATAGGGATTCCCAGCAATAGCTAAACGCAACATCTCTAGGCGATGGGATACTGGAGCAATCGTATAACCTTGACCTACTTTGAACCATGGCTGCCCCGCAGGCACAAACAGAATTTCGCCAAGGCCAAGTTTCACTCTTGCCTCTTCAGCTATAATGAGATGCCCTATATGAACAGGATCGAAAGTGCCTCCAAGAATACCTATATTCATTATTTCACTTCTTGGGTTTGGGATGGAACACTGTTAGCACAGGCGGAGAAACCTCTTGCCCCCCCTCACTCATCAGCCCAACCATTTCAATTGCCCTAGTGACAAATTCCGTAATACCTTGTCCATCAAGTGCTGAAATGAACAAGAGAGGCATGTCTAGATGATTAAGACTCTGTTTCATATCACGCAATCGAGATTTAACCTGCGGCATATCAACTTTGTTCACAGCTATAATCTTTGCCTTCTGACACAAATCAGGTCTATATGTAGCTAACTCCTCATTTAACCTGGTAAAATCTTCGACGATAGTTGGCGATGCACTATCTAGCAAGTAAACCAGAAGCTTAGTTCGCTCAACATGCCGTAGAAACTCATGCCCCAATCCTTTATTGACATATGCACCTTTGGTAAGTGCCGGTATCTCAGCCACCACAAAATCTCTTCTGCTTCCTCGAATAACTCCCAACACTGGCTGCCGCGTAGTAAAGGGATAATCCGCTATTCTAGGTCTAGCCTCTGTTATAGCAGATAGCAAAGTGGATTTACCCGAATTTGGATAACCAATAAGACACATATCTGTGACAAGTTTTAGTTCGAGGTAAATTTGGTATTCCTCTCCTAATTCCCCTTTTCCAGCTAGCCTAGGCACCTGATTCGCCCCCGTAGCAAAGTGTACGTTTCCCAACCCACCTCTACCCCCTTTCGCCACTAATACTTTTTCCCCAGAAATAACCATATCAGCTAATGGTTTATCTTCCCCTGATTCAGTTCTAATATAAATCATAGTCCCAATAGGCACAGGAATGCTCAAATCCATGCCTTTCTTACCATGCTTACTGCCTTTGCCACCTCCATGACCAGATTCAGCTATGAATTCCCTTTTTTGTTTGAGTAAACTCAAATCTAGCAAAGAGCTATCAGTCACAATGAAAACATTTCCTCCGTTTCCTCCATTCCCTCCATCAGGACCTCCAAATGGAATATATTTCTCACGGCGGAAACTCATTAACCCATCCCCCCCATTTCCTCCTCTGACTACAATTTCTATTTTATCTATCATAAACAACAATGGTTAAGACTATTATAAACTAATAATAGTCTTAGTAGGAAAGGTTAATTAAAGAGAGATAAGGAACAAAATATCTACTTTGCAATGTATATGCCTTAACAACTTAATTTCATTGCAGGTAATATTCGTCTACATATTTTTAACATTCTATTATGGGCTTTAATGTGGATTAATTTTCTCACTAATCTCTAATATTTGGCGGTGTAATTTGGGATTGGTAGTTATTTGGGTAGCGATTTTCCTATGGCCATAGATAATTGTAGCGTGGCTTCTATTACCCAGTAGCTTGCCAATTTCGGTGAAAGAGCAATTATCTTCCTCTTTCATAAGGTACATTGCAATTTGCCGTGCCAGGGCAATTT
Source organism: Dehalococcoidia bacterium (assembly GCA_021162245.1). Lineage (GTDB taxonomy): Bacteria > Chloroflexota > Dehalococcoidia > GIF9 > AB-539-J10 > JAGMDB01. The sequence goes on from JAGGZD010000034.1 coordinate 8,602, forward strand.
TTCTGTTTCTTGTGTCCCCTCTTAATTCCTCGGTGGAGAGGTTAAAATAATCGGCCACTGTTTGTAGTATTAAATTTGCCCCTTTCTTAGCAGTAGTGCTTGTTAATAACATGTTAACTATTTGTGGGGTGAGCTCTGCTCTGATTAATTTGGCTCGAGCTGTTAAGTATATTAGAGCGCCCTCGAGCTGGCGGATATTTCCCCACGTCCGTTTCGCTAGAAGTTGCAATACCTCATCGGAGACTGCTAGCGCCATTTCCTGAGCTTTAGTGCTCAGTATAGCAAGGCGTGTTTTAAGATCGGGTGGTTGAATGGAGGCAATGAGACCCCATTCAAGATGTGATTTGAATTTGTCGCTAAGTGGGGCCATATCTTTAGGATGGTGGTCGGCGGTAATGATGATCTGGCGGTTATTGTTGTATAGTTCGCTAAAAATTTGAAAGAAGCATTGTAAGGTCTGTTTTTTGTTGATTATGAATTGCATATCGTCGAATAGAAAAAGGTGAGTGTTTTTAAATTTGCCACGGAAATCTTCAACTTGTTTTTGTTTGATAGCTTTTATAAATTCGTTGGTGAATTGCTCCGCGCTGGTATAAGTTACGCACAGTCCATTGTCTACTGCTCTGTGCCCGATAGCGTGTAGCAGATGTGTTTTGCCCTGCCCAGTGCTGCTGTAAATGAAAAGGGGGTTATAAGTATGCCCTGGGTTTTCAACTGTTTCCACTGTAGCGGCGTAAGCTAAACGGTTGCAATCACCAACGATAAAATTACTAAAAGTATATCTCGGGTTAAATCTATCTATCCTGGCTTTGGTGCTTGTTCCACCGTCAGTTTGACTGGCGCTGGCTAAAGAACTGCTTTGTAATTGCTCTTTGTCGTGAACGATAAATTGGACGTCTACATTTGTGCCCGTAATTTGGGTTAAGGTTTTTCTTATTAGAGAATGGAGACGTTTAATTAACCACTCTGCCACGAAAGCATTTGGGGCTCCAACTACAAAAATGCCCTTCTGGAAACTTATGCCACAGCTTTTCTCAAGCCATGTAGTATAGTTTGCTCTGCTGACCTGAAGTTGAAGCTCTCCCAGCGCCCTCTCCCAGATTTCCTTTGCTGAATCCAACTTATCCCCCTTGGTTAAATTGCCATTAATTGGCTAGTTGGCTAGAAATAGGTTAGTAACAAGGTGGAAGCACGTGAACCCGTAATAGCAGTTTAACAAAGGGCTTTGAAATTTTTCTAGGGGGTCTTTGACATAATAGAGAAAATTGTAGAAAATACTTCCACTGTGAAAACACGTATCGTTTTTATGGGTACTCCACAAATTGCTGCGGCCATACTGGAAGCTTTGATTCGCAGTCCATATGAGGTGGTTGTTGTGTACACTCAACCTGATAGACCATCTGGTAGAAGGCGTCAGCTTACTATATCCCCAGTAAAAGAGCTAGCCATGAAATATCAGATCCCTATTGTGCAACCAGAGACTCTTAAATCAACGGAAGTGGTAAGGGGACTGGCTAACTTCAAGGCGGACCTGATTATTGTCGCCGCTTTTGGGCAGATTCTTCCTAGGGAGGTATTGTCTTTGCCTAAGTTGGGTTGTCTTAATGTACATCCCTCTCTATTGCCTAGGCATCGAGGTCCATCTCCGGTGGCTGAAGCCCTGCTTTGCGGAGAGCCATTTACAGGGGTTACTATTATGGTGATGGATGAGGGCATTGACAGTGGGCCAATCTTAGCCCAGAGCAGGGTAGCCATCTCCTCCGTAGATACCACTGGCTCTCTTATGGCTAAATTAGCTCATGCAGGGGCTGAGCTTTTAATGGAGATTCTACCTAAATGGCTTGCTGGAGAGCTTGAAGCGGAACCTCAAGATGAGACCCAGGTTACTTATAGCAGGTTGATAAGCAGCGAAAATGGGGAGTTAGATTGGAATCTACCGGCAATAGAACTGTGGCGGCAAGTAAAGGCTTTTACCCCTTGGCCAGGCTGTTATTCTTGGTGGCGTGGCAAACGGCTTAAAATACATGAAGCTGCCCTCCTGAACAAACCAGCGATAGGTATAATAGGGGAAGTAATTGCTTTGCGAGAAGCGCCCAAAGTTGGTGTGGTGACCGGGAATGGCGTCTTAGGCCTTTGTCAGATTCAGATGGAAGGGAAACGTAAGATGCTGGTTACTGATTTTGTACGGGGGCAAGGTAGTTTTGTTGGTTCTGTTCTAGGCAGGGAAAGTGTGTGAATTTGCCCTACTTGGTTCATGACAACATCACGGTGAAAGATCCCCATGAGGGTTCGGCGGATAACTTGAGGGGGATTTCATCTCTGTCAGTTTGGGTCCTCAGCGTTATGCCATTCCGTTACGGTGCTTGACCAGACTTGGCATATTGCTGTTTCCAGCACCGTCTTGCGAGGATTGGGTATGTTGAGTAGTGGGGGCAAAGTACGGTCGTCAAACTGGCGCAGGAATGAGCACTGTTTGCGAAGTGAAAGTATGGTTGTCCATGCGCCTCCATAGACGATGTAATCTATGGTGTGGCTATGAGCTTCGAATTGTTCTCGTATATGGATACAAAGGTGTGTCAAGAAAACTTCTATTTGTTTTTTTCGGTGGCGACGAAAGCGTTGCTGTGAGGAGCCGCCTTTCTTGTGTCGTGCATGGATCAACCCACTCCCTACTTTGCTGGTAATGAGGTTCTCTCCTTGATAAAGGCCGATGGCATATGTCCCTAAACGTACCAGCGTCAGTGCAATCCTCAAATTGTGTTTGAGCAGGCAACGTAATGGCTCGGCATCATAGCCATAAGTGAAATATTTTTCCATGATAGGAAATGGGGGTGAAATTAGGTATTTCCGTGACGAGCCTAAAAAGATAACCGCTCCAGTTTTCGAGGAGGTAGCGCACTCAACCAGGCTGGAGAGGATATGTTGAGAGACGGATGTTTTTTCGAGGAGGTTTTTGACTTCTGGTAATGATAGTTCAGGCGGTATGTATAGTGACGAGGCCGTATCAATAACTGCTTCTACTTCATTAAGAAATTGGAGCATCTTTGTTTTGCTAAGTGAATACCTTTTTGATATTAGCATTGAAGTAAGAACTCCTAAGAATTTACAGTAGTGAGCCGTCTCATAATTATAAATTGATAATGGTTACCCCATCGCCGCCCTCATTCTGCCCCCCAGGACGGGAGGATTTGACTAGGGGGTGAGAAACGACAAGGTCTCTGACAATGTTGCGCACAGTGCCAGTGCCAAAACCATGAATGACACGGACCTTTGCTAAATTAGCTAGAGAGGCGTTATTGATGTAACTGTCAAGTTCCCACTCTATCTCAGCGGCTCTTTTCCCCCGTAGGTCAAGGTCAACAGGGATTGTTCGCCTACGCATCTCTTTGTTTACCAAGGCGATTTTTGAGTTTGCCTCTTTGGGTAAGGATGTTATCTTTTCTACCCTACCGAGACCTAAACTAACTTTAGTCTGTCCTATTTGAATCTTGACCTGATGTGACCTCTCGGATATGGATAACACTGTTGCTTGAAGTTTCGTTTCTTTCAGTTGGACTGTATCTCCTGGAACAATTTTGTTCTCGTTCATTATTACCATGTCTGTTCTTTGGGTTGCCTTTGCCTGCCAATTCTGGTTCTTCAACTGCTTCTCTATAGCAGCCAGAGCTTTCGTGGCATGGTCAATGCCCTCTCTCGATTTCCTCTTACGTAATTCTGATTTAGTGAGGTGGATTTCTTTCTGTAGCTTCGCAGCTTCACGCATAATATTGTCGTGGGTTTCTTGGATAAGCTTTTGTTCTTCCGTTTTTAACCGTTGAAGCTCGTTTTCTAGCTCCTTGTTTCGTTGTTCTGTTTTAGATAGTTCCTTTTCCAGGTTATGTGTGAGCGTCGTAACTAGTTGTTTCTCTCTCGTCAAGTCAGTAAGCAAAGTCTCCATGTTTTGTGTTCCTTTTGAGAGCATCTCCTTGGCAGTACTGATAATTTCGGGGGGTAGACCCAGGTGGGAAGCGATAGCCAGAGCATTGCTGCCGCCAGGTATCCCTGTCGTTAGGTGGTAGGTTGGTGTTAGTGTAGTTGGGTTGAAGTCAAGCGAAGCGTTTTGCATATTTGGAGTCACATGTGCGAAAGTTTTTAGGTCATTGTAATGTGTGGTAGCGATGGTTATCGCCCCCTTCGATAAGAAGTGGAGCAGGATAGAACGAGCCAAAGCAGAACCTTCCACTGGGTCAGTGCTAGTGCCCAACTCGTCAAGGAGCACAAGGGTTTTTTCTGTAGTGTTTTGAATGATACGTACAATATTACCTATGTGCCAGCCAAATGTGGAAAGTGTATGCTCAATGTTTTGCTCATCACCGATATCGGCAAATACTCCATCAAAAATAGGAATGCAACTTTCTCCTGAAGCGGGAACTGGTATGCCTGCTTGTGTCATCAGGGTAAGCAAACCAATCGTCTTAAGTGCTACTGTCTTACCACCTGTGTTGGGCCCTGTAATAACAAGAATAGAGAAATCTTCCCCTACATCCACTGAAAGTGGCACTGCCTTTTCTGCTAGTAATGGGTGTCTGGCTTCGACAAGTTTAAGTGTGCCAGCCCGCTTGTCCGTAGCGTCGTTGGTCTTTTTATCGAAGGTGGTGATTGTAGGTTCCGTAGCGCGTGCGCTCCTTGCATATTTTGCCTTAGATAGTGCCAGATCCAGCGTAGCAACCAGAGCTATGTTGTGGGAGATTTCGATTCCGTGCGCTCCTATTTCATTACTGAGATTCTGGAGAATTCTCTCTACCTCACGTTGTTCCTTTATGGTAAGTTCTCGAAGCTCGTTCCCCAGCTCTACGGTGGTCCATGGTTCAACAAATACAGTGGCGCCGGTGTTGGATATATCATGAACTGTGCCTTTTATTCCCTTTCTACTTTCGATCTTGAGTGGAATAACATACCTTCCGTCTCTTTGAGTAACAATAGGCTCTTGGATTATTTTCTGTCCCTTAGGTGACTTAATTATGGTTTCTAAGCGCCTTAGCAGTTGTTCGCGAGTCCTTCTGAATCTCTGTCTCGTCATGGCCAGTTCAGGCGAAGCCGAATCCAGTATTTCACCGTTTGGTGTGATGCAGTTGCCAATATCTTTCTCGACTTGGTGCAATTCAACAATACCAGCAGCGATGGACCAAAGCAGGGGGAGTTCATCAGACAGCTTTTTGAGGCTGCTGCGCAGTTGGCAAATAGCAGCTAGGCTTTGTTGAATTTTTATGAGGGTTCGTGGTTCCAGAATTTTACCTCGTGCTGCCATCTTTACTGGCCCTCGAATATCAAAAATTCCCCCAATGGAAAAATCCGGTCTCAGCGAGAGGAGACGACGCGCCTCGGTTGACTGTTTTAATAGCAGGGATACCTGGTCATAATCTAGGAGAGGTTGAAGATTGATGGCTAGTTCATGGCTGGCTGAAAACGAGGTAAATCTGGCGAGTATTTCCCTGACGCGGGGAAATTCGAGCATTTCCAGGCTTTTATCATCCATTGTAAATGTATTCTGCTTAGCGTTACAATCTATATTGTAGCATTGTATCACCTTGAGTTATCTAAGTTGAGCCTGCTCTTTGTCCTGAATGTAATGAAATAGTTTTCGCTTGTTAAGATGCTATGTAATAGATGAGTGTCATGATAATTACCAGGAGTGTGTCTGAGTAACAGCCAATCATAGTTAGTTGGCAACTATAAAGCCACGATAGCCAGGCAAAGATATCGTCTGTTAAGATGCTATGTAATAGATGAGTGTCATGATAATTACCAGGAGTGTGTCTGAGTAACAGCCAATCATAGTTAGTTGGCAACTATAAAGC
>JAGGZD010000101.1 GCA_021162245.1 Dehalococcoidia bacterium
CGAACCAAGTCTGCTAGACATACGCGCCAGGGATAATATTCTGGCTCAGATAATAGAGAACAGGCCACTTGAGCTTGGTAGTGAGTTCGAACAAAGTGGTTTGACAGCTCTGCTTGGTTGTGGTGGATCTCCTGGGGTTGTTAATGTATTAGCTAGATACGTTTGTGACAAACTGGATCGTGTGGACGAAATACACATCAGAATGGGCCAGGAAATTCAGAAGGGAGTTGATGAAGTGGTTAGTGCGTGGGATCCAGGGTGGAATTCCTTTAGAGCACTTTGGGGTTATGCAGTCGAACCTACGGTATTTGAAGATGGGGAGTATAAGAAATACCCTGTTTTTAGCGATCCTGAAGTGTATAATTTCCCGGACCCTGTCGGACCAATTCTAATTTCTTACCATCAACACCAGGAGCCGATAACGTTACCACACTTCATAGGCAAAGGTATTAAATACGCGGGGTTTAAGTGGCCAGTCGACCAACTGGCAGGCGCTTTTGTTAAGATGGGATTTGCAAATAATGAACCTACAGAGGTGAAAGGCGTTAAAGTTGTGCCACGAGATGTCTTGTTGAAGTTGGTGTCTCGTCCAGTTGGAGATTTCTTCGCCGAGGATGAAAGCACTACTAAGCTTCCGCCAAAATTGGCCCCCATGGCTGTAATGGAGATAAAGGGAGCTAAATTAGGAGAAGATATCACGTATACACTATCATGGCCTTACCTCCTTTCTACAACTGCTGAAGAAAGATTGGAGGCATATAAAAGATTTGGATCAACGAATATAGCCGTTGCTTTACCAGCAATTGTAGGAGCAAAGATGTGTGTAGAAGGAGAGGCAGCGAGAGGAGTAATTGCTGCTGAATGTCTTGATCCAATAAAATTCCTTAAGATGATGGTTAATATGGGCTGGGCTCTGAAGTTTCACGAAACGGTTTCAAAAGAAGTATTTATCTCATAGTTCGCCAGTAGAGCATGGATATAGTAATTAGGGGAAAAGGGACAGAATTCATATGTTATCAGGTAAAGAGAGGGAAGTTCTCCATTTAATAGACGAAAATAAAGAAGAAATAGTTGAATATTTAAGGAAACTTGTAAGTTTTAGGGCGGTTATTCCTCCATCTGGTGGTAAGGCCGAAAGCGACGAATATAAAAACTCCAGGATTTCGTTCACGGGACTCTGCTAGATATGAATTTTGCTGTTGATACATGTGAGATCGATGCGTCGAAGCTTGAAGATTTTCCAGGGGCAGGAATTTACCCGCATAGAGACCTTAGCAATATGCCAGTTGTGGTTGGAGAACTTAAGACTGAAAGAAAAGGGAAATCATTAATTCTAAATGGGCATTATGATGTCGTACCTCCAGGGGTGATAAAGAATTGGAACCATGACCCTTTCAAAGGGGAGATAGAAGGTAACAAAATTTTCGGCAGAGGCGCATGTGATATGAAGGGTGGAATTGCAGCCATGCTTGAGGCAATTAAATTTATTGGGGGAGCGTGAATTAAATTAAACGGAGATGTAACGGTTGAAACGGTTCCCGACGAGGAACTGAGCCGCATGGGTACCCTTGCGGCTGTGAGAAAGTGTATAAAGCTGATGCGGCTATAATTCCCGAGCCTACTAACATGGATACACTTGTAGCCATGAGAGGTTCTCTAAGTGGAACAATAACAGTATTTGGTAGAGTTGGACATACTGAAACGATGCAGCCACATTGGAGCAAAGGAGGGACAGTAGATGCAACTCCGAAAGCGGTGAAGACAATACAAACTTTAGGAAAACTAACAGAGGAATGGAGAATTCAGACAGACTGGCAGCACAAATTTCTAGACCAGGACATTATCACACCCATAGTGTTAAGAGGAGGGGAATGGCGCGTTATGTATCCTGAAAAGGTGGGAATAGAATTTATTTCAGATTTTATTCCCAGCACTGTAAACATAAAGGAAGAGATAGAAGAAAAAATAATGAGTGTCGCAAATACTGACCCCTGGATGAAACAATATCCCCCAAAACTTGAAATCAATCCCTGGCACTATGGTACAGAAATCAATGAAAATCAGCCAATAGCTCGAACTGTGATAGAGGTAGCTAAAGAATTGGATAGTGAATCAAAGTCAGTGGGGTGGGGAACTTTAACCGATGCAATCCACCTGGTAAATTACTCGAAAATTCCAACTATTTCTATTGGGCCCGATAATCAGGCAGCTCACATGGCTAACGAATTTGTGGATATTGACCAATTGATAAGCCTGACCAAAATTTTAGCTTTGTTTACCTTGAGATGGTGTGGATATTCGTGAAAAGCAAATTCCTGAGATTCAGTAGAGGTGAAGCAGAATTATTGTGAAAGAAGCGAGTTTGAGATAAGGTTTTACTAAACAAAGGAGGAGAGACCAGATGACAAAAGTATTAATAGTAGGAGCTGGAGGACAGGGAGCGCCATGTGCTTCGATTCTGGCCAGGGACAAAGATGTATCGGAAATAGTTTTGGGTGACATAGACCTGGAGTTAGCTAACAAGGTTAAACAGAAAATAAAGAGCGCTAAAATCACCCCGGTGAAAGTTGACGCTGGGAGAGTTGAAGATATTGAGAGAGCAGCCAGAGGAGTAGATGTCATTATCAACCTGACGGTGACAGCTTTTAACTCGAATATAATGAAAGCTGCTCTAAAAAGCGGAGCAC
>JAGGZD010000070.1 GCA_021162245.1 Dehalococcoidia bacterium
ACAGAGTATTTAAAGCAGGGATAGAGCTTTATGCCAGCGTGGGTACATATTGTGTTGACACGCAACGCATCATTCAGTTTACGGAGACAGAGATTCGGGAAGCGCTGGAGGGAGCGCCTTCGGCCCCAGTATTCGGCGAAGGCAAAGATGCGAAGGCGCTGGTAGCACGTAAGCCGGAGAGCAACACTCCTCCGTGGTGTTTTCTTGGAGCCTGCGGGGCTGGAGTTTCTAACGAAGAGATATTCGAAAGCATTGTACAGGGTTATGGTGAAATTCCGCTTGCGAATTCAATCACCGCACCGTCTTTAACCACATTAGATGGCACCCAGGTTCGTGCTGGCTCGCCCCTAGAGATATTAGCCTGTATTAAGAGTGTAGTTTTATTAAGAGAAGCGCTTGAGAAAGCAGGAAGGCCAGGATTACCTGTGATGAATTCCATAGCCACAGCGGTATCAGACCAGGGAAAGATTGCCGGCAGCCAATTTGGGCTCAGGCCATCGGATGGCTGGCTTATCGGGGCGATGGCTGAGATGAAGGTTAATTTTGAGAGGTTGAATGAGATTGCTTATGTTACCAGCCTGGGCGGGCATGTTGTGGCAGAGACTACTCCCATTCTTGGTGGATATTGTGGTGGCCCTGAAGGGACTGCAGTGACTGTTGTGGCTGACCATATGCAGGCAATGCTTGTATTTCGTGGCTCGTGCCAGGATAATGGCACACCACACGCCATGTATTCTTGTGAATCGCCGAGGGTATGTTTGATGGCAATGACTCTGGCTACCCAGGGAATAGCCAGGAATAGCCACTTTCCGTTAATTAATATTTCTAACATAGCTGCAGGGCCTGAGACTGAGATGGAGTTTTATGAAAATGCTGCTCGTGTAATCGCAGCTGTTGTTTCTGGCAGCTCTATCGAATCACCTGGTGGTGCTAAAAATGCTATTATAGACCATCTTAGTCCACTGATAGCCAGATGGACTGCAGAAGTTGCTCATGCAGTCCCGGGGATGAAAAGGGGTGAGGCGAATGAGATAGTAAAAAGGCTTTTGTTGAAATACGAAGGCAATATCGATGATCCTCCTCAAGGAAAGAGATATCAGGATTGTTACAATATAAAGACGAGAGAGCCCAGCAAGAAATATTTAATATTATATGAAAAAGCTAAGGAAGAGCTAACTGGTTATGGATTGAATTTCAAACATTAGCTTTCCTTTAAGTCATTAAGCGAGCAAAAGGAGCTAGGATACTAAAAATTGTGTTATCGGATAGGCATTGACCCATATTTTATTAGCGAGGTGATTGAGAAATGGGAAAAGTAGGATTGTCAGGTACGTTTTTTCTTGAAATCCCCACAAGAGTCCTTTTTGGACCTGGCGTAATTAAAGAACTTCCACAGGAGATGGTCAGGATAGCGGGTGAGCATGCAAATGTGCTATTAATAACGGACAAGAACATTAAAAAAACAGGGCTGATAGATAAAGTTACAGGAATTTTGGACACAGGAAAGTGCAACTATGAGGCTTTTCTTAGAGAGGCTGCGGAGCCAACCTATGCAAGTATGAGAGAAATAGCAAAGAGAGGAAAGGATTTTGACCTTATTGTTGGCCTCGGTGGTGGCAGTTGTATGGATACAGCGAAGGCCGTAGCTATGTTAGCTACAAATACCGGAGATGCTTCCGATTATGTATATCCAGAGGCAAAGGAGATCGTGAATGACCCCCGCCCAACAATTTTGATTCCAACAACAGCAGGCACAGGCAGCGAAGTAACACACGAAAGCGTAATAATAGAAGAAAAGAAGGGATATAGAACTAAACACTTTATAAAAGACAGGAAAATATTTAGCGATGTTGCGATAGTGGATCCAGAATTAATGACTGGGCTGCCCCCAAAAATTACGGCAGCGACAGGAATGGATGCTCTTACGCATGTTAGCGAATGTTTGATGTCAGTGAATTCGCACCCTATGACAGAGCTACTGGAATTAGAAGCAATCCAGTTGATTTCAAAATACCTGCGAAGAGCATATTACTCGGGCATGGACATGGAGGCAAGGTGTGGTGTATCTCTCGCTGCTCTTCTAGGAGGTTGTATAATTACATTTCCAGGCGGAACCTGGCTAGTACACTGCATTGCCGAACATATTGGCCCAAGATACAATATCCCACATGGGATAGCTTGCTCTATAGTTCTCCCGCATGTTATGGAATTTAATTTACCTGCCTGCATCTCTAAATTGTCCAGATTCGCTTCAGCGATGGATGGGAACTACAATAATGTATCCGCACGAGAATCCGCAATCAAAGCCGTTAATTCAGTGTTCTCTTTAGCGCAGGATATCGAGTTACCCACAACGCTGAAAGAGGTGAACGTACCCAAAACTGACCTGGCAGAATTGGTAGCATTTATTGTAGATGATAGCCAGTTTACTTATGGCGTGCCAGGAAATAACCCCAAAAAACTAACCCATGATAATATGTCTGCCATGTTCGAAAGAATGTGGGAAGGGCATCGTTTATATGAGAATGCTTAAAGAAGCATGTTATGACGATCATGAAACCAGGCGAATAAACAAAGGAGGAGAGACCAGATGACAAAAGTATTAATAGTAGGAGCTGGAGCACAGGGAGGGCCATGTGCTTCGATTCTGGCCAGGGACAAAGATGTATCGGAAATAGTTTTGGGTGACATAGACCTGGAGTTAGCCAACAAGGTTAAACAGAAAATAAAGAGCGCTAAAATCACCCCTGTGAAAGTTGACGCTGGGAGAGTTGAAGATATTGAGAGAGCAGCCAGAGGAGTAGATGTCATTATCAACCTGACGGTGACAGCTTTTAACTCGAATATAATGAAAGCTGCTCTAAAAAGCGGAGCAC
>JAGGZD010000114.1 GCA_021162245.1 Dehalococcoidia bacterium
GGAATCTTTAAATCGTTTTAACCACTTATGAAAGGTCTTCCTTGAAATATTGAAGTGCTGAGCGCTAAGGGTAACATTCTCTTTGGCTACTGTGTAATAGAAAACCATCCATTCTACTCTCAACCTCGCATGGCTTGTAAAGCCTGATAAGTCTGCTGCCCCTCTCCAGCTCTCATACCTGCTCTTCAAGATAATGGGCTTTCTTTTAAAGAAATAATAGCTGTTTGCTTTCCTCATTTCGGTAACTCCTTATGTTAGGTTAATATCATTACTAACCATACCATTAGTGTTACCTATGTATCTCAGCCTCCGCAGGCCAGTTGTACATTGCTGTTGACAATTCACCCATTTTGCCAGTAACATAGCGCAATCCTGATGAGCACAAATGGAAGTTTACTAAGCTGCATTACCGTAGAAATTCCTCTCCACTCATCCTAGACACTGCAAAGAAGCAGGCACGCTTCACAAAGGGAAATAGTAAATCTTCTACTGGAACCTGCTATTAGAAATGCAAAATGCGAAGAAAACTCTCAGAGATGTAAACGTTGAGGGGAAAAGAGTACTCGTTAGAGTTGATTTTAACGTTCCTCTGGATATAAACACAGGTGCCATTAGCGATGATAGTCGTATCCGTGCCTCGTTACCTACCATAAAGTACCTCATTGAGCATAAAGCCAGAGTAATCCTCTGCACTCACCTGGGACGCCCACAAGGCCAAGTAGTTGAGAATTTGAGGGTAACACAAGTAGCTAAATGTCTATCACATTTTATAGGTTTGCCCGTAAATATATCGCTTGATTGTGTAGGACCAGGGGTAGAAAACGAGGTAAAAACTTTAAAGGAAGGTAATATCTTATTTTTGGAAAACCTGCGCTTCCACTCTGAAGAAGAAGCAAATGACCTTCATTTTGCTCAGAAATTAGCTCGGCTAGCCGATGTTTATGTTAATGATGCCTTCGGTACTGCTCACAGAACTCATGCATCTACTGTAAACATAACCAAATATCTACCGGCAGTAGCTGGGTTTCTAATGGAAAAAGAATTAGATACTATGAATAAACTGCTAACTTCTCCTGCACACCCATTTGCTTGCCTCATAGGTGGTGCTAAAGTAAGCGATAAGATGGGACTGATACAAAATATGTTAAAAAGAATTGACGTCTTGCTTGTCGGTGGCGGCATGGCAGCCACCTTTTTAAGAGCACAAGGATATGAAACCGGACGCTCTCTAGTAGAAAAAGATAAGTTGAGCCTTGCAAGAGAACTGCTTGAGGAATCTAAAGAATGGAACATACCACTTCTGTTACCAACTGATATAGTTGTAGCCAATGAGATTAAAGCCACTGCTTCAACTAAAATAGCATCCTCAACCAATATGGCAGCTAGCGATTACCTTGTGGATATTGGACCCGAAACCATTGAGCTTTTCTCCAGAGAGCTAAGAAAATGTCATACTATTATGTGGAATGGACCAATGGGAGTTTATGAGATACCTCAATTTGCACAGGGAACCAGATCCTTAGTCAAAATTCTTTCCACTAGCAACGCCGTTACCGTTATCGGTGGCGGCTCCAGTGCTGAGATAGTTCATGAAATGAGACTAACTGATAAAATGACCCATGTTTCTACCGGGGGCGGTGCCAGCTTGAGATGTCTGGAAGGCCTACCATTACCTGGGGTAGAAGCTCTACTAAATAAGATATAACGGAGGTTATGAGATGCGTATTCCATTGATTGCTGGTAATTGGAAAATGAACACTACTGTTGCTGAAGCTGTAAATCTTGTCCACAGCATTCTAGACAGGCTGGATAAAATAGAGGGAGTAGAAAAACTGCTTTGTCCTCCATTCGTTTCTCTATTTACAATGAAAGAACTACTGAAGGGCTCATCTATTAAACTCGGAGCTCAAAACATGTATTTTAAAACGAAAGGAGCATATACAGGTGAAATATCCCCATTAATGCTCAGTGAACTATGTGAATTTGTTATCCTTGGGCATTCCGAACGGCGTGGATATTTTGGCGAAACTGACGAGATAGTTAACAGAAAGGTGAAAGCAGCTCTGGTGAACAACCTCAAACCTATTGTATGTATTGGAGAAACACCTGAAGATAATGAAACTGGCAGAGCAGAAGAAGTACTTTACAGACAATTGAACCAGAGTTTAAACGATATAGAGCCCATACAAGATATAGTGATTGCCTACGAGCCAATATGGGCTATTGGTACAGGTAAGGCAGCCAGTGGCGAACAATCAGCAGTTACTATCGATTTTATCCGCAATACGATGACCAAATTATGGGGCAAGCGCATATCCCAAGATTTACGCATACTTTATGGCGGCAGTGTCACAAGTCACAACATCGCTGAGTTTATTTCTCAACCAGAAATCGATGGCGCTCTAGTTGGTGGAAGCAGCCTCAAACCCAAGGATTTCCTGGACATCACTAATCAAGCTGCAACAATCAAAGTTCCTCATACATCCACTCATTTAAGAACAAAGGAATAGTTACAATTAGTAACAGGGAATTTCCTATGCAATGTCTTATTGCTATTGTTGGCCCCACAGCGGTAGGTAAAAGTGAACTTGCTCTCTACCTATCTCAATACTTCCCCACCGAAATAGTAGGAGCCGACAGTCGACAAGTTTATCGTTATATGGACATTGGGACCAACAAGCCCACTTTAGCTGAAAGAGCAATGACACCTCATCATCTCATTGGCATAATTGCCCCCGACGAAGATTTTAACCTGGCCATGTATCAAAAATTAGCCTCAGGAGCAATCAATACTATTCAGCAAAAAAACAAGATACCACTATTGGTAGGGGGTAGTGGCCTTTATATATGGTCTTTAATAGAAGGATGGCGAATGCCTCAGGTAGCACCTAATCCCAAATTAAGACACGATTTAGAAAGAAGAGCAAAGAAGGAAGGTAGCAACATACTCTACAAAGAACTTCAACAAATTGATCCTCTGGCTGTAATTAAAATCCTTCCTAGTAATACACGCCGCATTATAAGAGCTCTAGAGATTTACCACGTGACAGGGCAACCCCCCTCACAATTGCAGATTAAGAAAACACCAGATTTTCCCATTCTTAGTATTGGCTTGACGTTAGAAAGAACTATGCTATATGACAGAATAGATTGCCGCTTGCATAAAATGGTACAAGATGGATTGATCAAGGAAGTAGACAATCTATTAAAAAGAGGATATAGCTCAACACTACCCGCCATGACCAGCATAGGTTACAAGCAGATAATTCAGTTTATTCAGGGTAAGCTAAGTTTACCCCTCGCCATGGAGCAAATAAAACATCAAACTCATCGCCTGGTTCGCCACCAATATACCTGGTTTAAGCCAGGTGACAGGAGAATTCACTGGTTTAACCCCACTGAGGACAGCAATAGGGGAAAAATGATAGAATTAGTAAGGAATTTTTTGACATGAAATTCTCCAAATTACAGGCTACAGGTAATGATTTCATTCTGGTAGACGCCAGAACTCCACTTCACTATCCTGTCATTGAACCTTCAGACTCCTACCATCCCGAAAAACTGAAGCAAGCCAAGAATATTACTCTGAACAGGATAGATGAAGAATCTCTTTGGGCAAAACTAGCTCAAAGCATATGCAAACGCCGCTTTGGTATAGGAGCTGATGGATTAATATTGATACAAAATTCTGATATCGCAGATTTAAAAATGCGCATAATTAATTCTGATGGCTCTGAGGCTGAAACTTGTGGCAATGGACTAAGATGTTTTACCAAGTATGCCATCGAAAATGGCATAATCAACAAAACAAATTTCACCATAGAAACTTTGTCAGGCATAAGCAAAAGTAAAGCTTATGTGTCTGGAGCCAAAGTTAACCGAGTCAAAGTAAGCATGGGCTTTCCTCAGTTTGAATCAGAACAAATTCCTATCGTCCACACAACAAATACTATTGCCAGCGAAGGAGCACCACAATACCCACTAGTGACCAACCAAATAGTAATTAATAGCTATAAACTATCTGTATCCTCACTATCAATGGGCAACCCTCACGCAGTAGCCTTTGCATCAGATTCCATAGCCAATTTCCCTCTAATTGATGTAGGCCCTAAAATAGAAAGGCATTCTTTATTCCCCCAAAGAACGAATTTTGAAATAGCCAGAGTTCTGGATAGAACAAAAATAGAAGCCAGGGTATGGGAACGAGGCGTAGGAGAGACTTTTGCCTGCGGCAGCGGTGCCTGCGCCATAGCTATAGTTGCTCAGTTGCTTGGCTTTGTAGACAGGCAAGTTGACATAACATTCCCAGGTGGAGTCCTGACCATATACTGGGATAGAATAGGGGAGGTATCCCTCAGCGGCCCAGTGGAGAATGTTTTCAGCGCAGAATATCAAATTTGAAGGAGAAAACCAATGCAAGTAGCCAACCGTTTGAGTAAATTACCACCATATCTTTTTGTCACCATAGACAAAAAGATCGCCGAAAGACAAGCAGCAGGAGAAGACATCATCAAATTCACTATCGGTGACCCCGATTCACCCACACCACCCCATATTATTGAAGGCATGTGCCATGCAGCACGCAACCCAGCAAATCATCGTTATCCTGACACTAAGGGTTTGCCTAAGCTCCGCCAAGCCATTGCTGCATGGTATAAGAAACGTTTTGGAGTTATCCTGGATCCGGATAAAGAAGTGCTGCCACTCATCGGCTCCAAGGAAGGCATTGGACATATGTCATTATGCTTTATTGAGTCTGGCGATATAGCGCTAATACCTGACCCAGCTTATCCCGTATACTCACTGAGCACCATAGTAGCTGGCGGCAAGCCTCACCCCATACCACTGAAAGAGAAAAACAACTTCCTGCCAGATTTAGAAGCCATCCCTGAAAAAATAGCCAGTAAAGCAAAGCTCCTGTGGCTAAATTACCCTAACAATCCCACAGGTGCCATAGCCAATCTCGATTTCTTTAAAAACGCAGTACGTTTTGCACAGAAAAATAACCTGGCTATCTGCCACGATGCTCCCTATACCGAGGTTGTTTTTGATGGTTACAAGCCCCCAAGCTTTATGCAGGCACCCGGAGCCAAAGAAGTTGGTGTAGAATTTCATTCTCTATCTAAAACTTACCACATGACTGGATGGAGAATAGGCATAGCGGTGGGCAATGAACAAATGATAAATGCCCTGTTCCGCATAAAAACCAATATGGATTCAGGTATTCCCCAGGCAATTCAACAAGCTGCTATTGAGGCTTTGCGTGGCCCCCAAGATTGCACCGCCAGTTACAATTACATCTTACAACAACGCCTCGACAAATTAGTAAAAGTTCTTAATGGAATAGGCCTGACGGCCAGAACACCGAAGGCAACCTTTTACATTTGGGCCAGGGTTCCCCAAGGCTACACTTCAATAGATTTCACAGAAAAATTGCTTGACGAGATTGGAATAGCTGTCACTCCTGGCATTGGTTACGGGAAAGAAGGGGACGACTATATTAGATTTTCCCTGACTTTGGCCGACGATCGCTTAGAAGAAGGAATAAACCGACTGTCAACATGGAAAAGGAGAGATAAATAAAGCAGAAACTTTTCACTACACAAACCGAACTAGAACGAGCATTCCTTATGGGAGTGGAAAGCAAAACCCCACACCATAACTGGTCGGGCCATGATTCTCTACAAGAATTGTCTTCCCTTGCCAAAGCAGCCGGCGCCAATATAGTAGGCATGTCCATCCAGAAGTTAGAAGCGCCTTCATCTACTCACTATGTAGGCAAGGGCAAAATTGCAGAGCTGATAAATTTAAAAGAGCAACTTCAATATAACACGGTGATTTTCGATGATGAACTATCACCACGGCAGCAAAGGAACATTGAAGAACTGCTACAAGTTAAAATCATTGACCGTACAACTCTCATCCTGAACATATTTGCTATGCAAGCTAGAACCCGCGAAGGGCGGCTTCAGGTTGAATTAGCCCAACACCAGTATCTCTTGCCAAGGCTTATAGGGCAATGGCGGCATCTGGAAAGACTGGGCGCAGGCATCGGGACCAGAGGTCCCGGAGAATCACAGATAGAGACCGATCGACGCCTTATCCATAAACGTATCAATCGACTCAAAGCAGAATTAGAAAATGTAAGGCGACATCGAGCTCTATACAGAAACCGACGCAAAGAGAAAGAAATTCCGATAGTAGCTCTAGTAGGTTATACCAACGCAGGTAAAAGCACCCTGTTTAATGTTTTATGCAAAGCTGGAGTAACTGTAGAAAACAAGTTATTTTCTACTCTTGACCCTGTAACTCGCCGTGTAACTTTACCAAACGGGCAGCAATTCCTTATTACCGACACCGTTGGTTTTATCCGCAAACTGCCTCCATCAATCATTACATCCTTCCGAGCCACATTAGAGGAGCTCCACGAGGCTAACTTGCTTCTCCATGTAGTCGACATAACGCATAGAGATGCAGCCACTCAATATAGCACCGTGGAGAAAATAATCGCAGAATTGAATCTTCAACACACTCCCAGAATCACAGTATTGAACAAAGTAGATTTAGGTCTGAGTTGTGAAGTAGAGATGGAAACTCTGACCACAATTCCCTACATAGAGAAACAAATTGTTTTGCCAAATACAAACACAGTTCTCATCTCCGCTGTCAAAGGTTGGGGTGTGAATAAACTTCGGGACAAGATAGCTTCATGGCTGGATAATGCTCTAATACATGGCAAGCACAAAAATTAAATAACATCCACAACGAGGCACTTCACTACCAGCTCTCATACTGTAGCTTTCCCCCTGAGTCTTTCATAATAGCTATGGGATAAATAAACTGCCGCCAAAGGGTTATGCCCCGTAACCCTATCTTTTACAGCCAGTACAGTGATTGGCATCTTACAATACTTTATAAATAATGTATCGTGCCCTACACACAACCCCATAAGAACGACGAAGTCAACTTTCTCAGAATTTAAGATTTCGGCTTGAGCTATCGGGTTGCACATGGATTCATGCCACTCTGGACCTGATATCTTCTCCTCTTTCTTAATTCCTATACTCTCTTTGGGTGTAGCTCCTACTTTACAACAAACTGATACTACTTCAAAGCCATTATTTTCAAAAATCTCGGTGACCATACGAGCCTCGCCCGATAATCCTATACAGAAAGCCAGTCCAAGTTTACTGAAACCGTTTTTTTGAGCGAATTGTATTGTCTCCTCAATTCGAGGTATCTTTGTTCTAATACCACCAGGGACATGTTCATAGCATTGAAACTCCTGCACTGAAGCCAACCGAGCGAATTCTCTTATATTTTCCTTATCATACTCATGCAATGCCCTCTGAATAACATCCTGTTTTAATTTCGAGGGGCAAAAGCGTGGTGCCTTTTCAAAACTGGGTTTCTGTTCAACCGCGATTTCAGGATCACATAGTACTTGTGGACATTTGGCACACTGCGGCTTTTCCTTATGCATAAACACCTCCTGTATTAAAAACAATACTGTAAATCACAGATTCTCAGACTACTAAAATCAATATAGTCAACATTTTATGGGTCCATGGCCAATAATCATTTCAGCCAGACGAGTTATTCTGCCAAAATTTTAAGTTAAGCATCTCCTGTACGCTGGGCAAGCAATCGCGGAAGGAACATGCCAGTAGTAGATTGATAAATTATGTAGTCCTCACCGAAAACTTGTGTAAGAAGTTTCTCCTCTGATTTTGCCTGAAAATAAAATAGGAGCACAGAAAAAAGAAATATAAACAAAAAAAGAAATTCCTTAAAAAACAAGAAAAGTCCGAGTGAGGCCAGTAATTTTGCTGCGTATTGGGGATGTCGAATATAGCGATATGGGCCTACTTTGACAACTCTATGCCCATGTTTCAAGTGAGCCCAGCGCGGCTCATTAAATTCACCAAAAGAGACAATTGCCCACCATGAAATAAACAACCCCACAATTGACAATACAATACCAGTCAACTGAAGGGAGAGGTCAAGAACACAAGAAAAATATAGAACGCTGTAAGAGTAACCCCAAAGAAGGAAGATGGATGCGTATATCACCGAGATGACAATAAATATCCGATCAAAAACTATAGTGACCAAAGCCAACGGCCGATGCGGCGTAGGCATCTCGTCATCAGGTTTTCTTACCTTGCTGAGCTTTGCATATCTTATCCATACGCCAAGGAATCCTAGCATCCCTGCTGCTGTTAATATTTTCATCCATCCAATATATAACATTTGTTTACGCTACCTCTCTACAATTTGAATTCCAGCCTGCCACAGATACAAGACACTAAAAATTCCTATCTTTATCCCTATATAGCACGCAATCCTACAGTCATAAGATTATAGCATTGCTTTAAGGGAAACTCATTTCTTCCAAGCTCAACCTTAAGGTTATTGCCTGCTATTCCCCTCAAATTTTTCTTCTCCCAACATGCAAATCGAAGTAGTTAACGGCGTGAATTTAACATGGGATATTAAAGAGGATTACCCTATGGTTCATCAGATTTTTCACCGCACCGAGAGTGATGGTAAGAATAAACTCCCTTTGGACGGCACGAAAGATACTCTCCAAGTTTTTTTTGCACTATTGCTACAACCGATGCTACAATGCCAATAGTATATAGTGTTTAGCAATCATACACTAAAGAAAGGAATTGCTAAAAGGAGAATAGCCATTAACCCTCTAAGTTATATCTGCACTGAGCCATCTATCATTGTGACTCACGTGGATAATAAGCTTCAAGGAACATAGAATAGCCAATGCCAGTAGAAGAATATATGAGACGTGCTCTGTCTCTAGCGAGGTTGGCTGTAGGATATACCAATCCTAACCCAGCAGTAGGAGCTGTAATTGTTAAGGATGGTATTGTTGTAGGAAGAGGATGCACACAACCTGCTGGTTCAAGTCATGCCGAAGTAGTGGCACTCCGTCAAGCTGGTGAAAAGGCAAAAGGCGCTACCATGTATGTTACCATGGAGCCTTGCTGCCACTACGGCCGTACTCCACCCTGCACCCAAGCTATAATAAACGCTGGTATTTCAGAGATCTATATATCGCTACTTGACCCCAACCCCCTAGTTTCAGGCCGTGGAATGAGGGAGTTAAATGAAGCTGGCATCAAAACCTATTTCGGCGTGCATCAGCAGGAAGCTTATGAAATAAATGAAGCATATATTAAATTTATCACCACAGGTTCACCTTTCATTACTACTAAGGTTGCTATGAGTCTCGATGGGAAGATTGCCACTAAAACTGGCCACTCCAAATGGATAAGCAATGAGGAAACAAGAAACTATGTACATAGCCTACGCCACGCCGCTGATGCCATAATGGTAGGTGTCAACACTATTATCAAAGATAATCCCAAACTTACTGCCAGAGGTTGCCAAGGGAAAGGTGGGTTACCAAAGACACAACCACTGCGTTTAATTGTCGATAGCAATGGAAGAACGCCATTGGATTCTCAGGTTTTCAAACAACCAGGCGAAACTTTGCTCGCAGTAATTGGCCCTCTTGATTTGGAGAAGAAGAAGAAGTTCATCCAAATGAGTGTCGAGGTATTAGAACTACCGGGAGTAGATGGACTAGTAGATTTGGAAAAATTATTCAAGACCATAGGTAAACGCAACATAGTTACTGTTTTAGTAGAAGGTGGAAGTAAAATTCTAGGCTCCCTCTTTGATCACAGGCTAGTAGATAAAGTACTAGTTTTCATTTCACCTATTATCATTGGTGGTAGCCAAGCCAAAACCGCAGTGGCCGGGGATGGAGTTAATAGTATAATAGAAGCACTATCCCTTGAGCGTGTCAAAATCAAAAAATTCGGCAATAATGTGTTGATCAGTGGATATCTGAAGGAGAGATCACAGCAGGAATTACAGACAGTGACACGATAATATGTTTACCGGCATAGTAGAGGAGATTGGTACAATCAAAGAAGCGGATTCACATCACTTGCTTATTGAAGCCAAGAAGATTCTTCGCGAAACAATAATAGGCAACAGCATAGCTGTTAGCGGAGCTTGCCTGACAGTCACTTCTTTAGATAATAACACCTTCAGTGTTGATATCATGCCAGAGACATTGCGCCATACCAATCTTGGCAAACTCCGTTACGGCAACCAGGTAAACCTGGAAAGGGCGCTCCCAATAGGAGGGCGCATTGGAGGTCACATAGTATTAGGTCACGTTGATGATACAGGAGAAATAGCAGAGATAACCTCTGAAGAAGCGTCGTATACCATAAAAATTGCAGCGCCGCCAAAGCTGATGCCTTATATAGCTAATAAGGGATTCATTGCTGTTGATGGTATTAGCCTTACCATCACAAGTCTTGACAATTCTTCCTTTACTATATCTCTAATACCATATACTCTAAAAAATACTACTCTTGCCAATAGAAGACGTGGTGATAAAGTCAATTTAGAAGTGGATGTTATAGCTAGATATATAGAGCGGCTGAATAAAAGGAATAGTCAGCATCTAAGTTTTGAATTTCTTAAAGAATATGGATTCACAAGGGAGGAGAATTAAATAATGTTAGCCACTATACCAGAGGCAATTGAAGATATAAAGGCAGGTAAATTCATCATCATCATTGATGATAAAAACCGCGAAAACGAAGGTGATATAGCAATAGCAGCAGAACATATTACCCCGGAAACTATAAATTTTATGACAAAGCATGCTAGAGGCTTAATTTGCCTTCCCATAATCAAACAAAGACTTGATGAATTAGGGATACCGTTAATGGTGCAGGATAACACATCAAGGCAGTCCACCGCATTCACAGTATCAGTTGAGGCAAAACACAACGTAACCACAGGTATTTCTGCTTTCGACCGGGCCCAGACTATAAAAACTGTGATTGACCCAAATAGTAACTCGGACGATTTGGTCCGCCCAGGACATATATTTCCCATAAGAGCTAGAGATGGAGGTGTGCTAGTGCGGGCAGGGCATACCGAGGCTATTGTTGACATAGCAAGATTGGCTGGGCTTTACCCCGCCGGAGTCATATGCGAAGTTATAAAGGAAGATGGGACCATGGCACGATTACCTGAACTTAAAATCATGGCCTCCAAATATAACTTAAAGATTGTAACCATCGCAGATTTGATTACTTATCGCCTCGCCAACGAAAAATTGGTGCAACAAATAGCTAAAGCCAAGTTGCCCACTGCATTCGGTGAATTCACAATTATGGCTTATAAGAGCGATGTCGATGCCATTGAACATGTTGCTCTGGTTAAAGGCAATATATCAGGTGATGATCCAGTCCTGGTACGTGTCCACAGTGCATGCCTCACTGGAGATATTTTTGGTAGTTTGAGATGTGATTGTGGCGCTCAACTCAAATTAGCAATGCAAAACATAGCTAAAGAGGGCAAAGGAGTTTTTCTTTATATGCAACAAGAGGGAAGAGGAATTGGGCTTCACAATAAACTCCGTGCCTACGCTCTCCAAGACCAGGGGATGGATACTGTAGAAGCTAATGTAGCCTTAGGGTTCGCCCCCGATTTGAGAGACTATGGAATCGGAGCCCAAATTCTGGCCGACTTAGGTTTACATAATATTAGATTACTTACTAACAACAGTAAGAAAGTAGTTGGGCTACAAAGTTATGGACTTAAAATAGTGGAGACTGTGCCACTACTAACTCAACCAAACCCTCATAATATTCACTATCTTAAAACCAAACAAGAAAAATTAGGACACAGTCTAAATGTAGAGGAGGTAATCAATGGCTAGACATTATGAAGGAATGCTAATAGGGAAAGATCTTAAATTTGCAGTAATTGTCTCACGATTCAATGAACTGATAACCAGCAAGCTGCTCGAAGGAGCAAAGGATGCTCTATTACGCCATGGGGTTAATGAGAACGACATTGATACTGCATGGACTCCAGGCTGTTTTGAAATCCCCTTAGTAGCCAAGAAATTAGCACAAAAGGGACAGTATAATGCTTTAATATGCCTTGGGGCTGTAATTCGTGGTGCAACTCCTCATTTTGAATATATATCCTCCGAAGTAAATAGGGGAATCGGGAAAATAAGCCTGGATATAGGATTACCTGTAATACAAGGCATAATTACTGCTGATACTCTAGAGCAAGCTATCCAAAGGGCTGGAGTCAAAGAGGGCAACAGAGGTTTTGTTGCTGCAGTGAGCGCTATAGAAATGGCAAATCTTGTTAAAGTTATTCAGTGATCTTGTAAACTATATCACCATGCCTTGCTCTTTCAGGAATCTTTACGCCGATAAGATCACCTGCTTTAGCCTCCATCATATCAGCGCGGTCGATTTGCATAGATTCCACAACAAGTTCCATATCTGTAGTAGCACCTTTTATGTGAATTCTATCTCCCTGCCTCAATGTATTGTTCAGCTTTATCCCAGCCACTACCGGTTTAGCAAAGAAGTCGGTTACCTCACCAATCAGTACTTCAGACATCATTGCACCTCCTTTCCTCAAATAACCTATTCTAACTAATAATGTATACCACACACCTTTATAAATCAACAATTACATACACATACGCCTTGACACAGTGCATATTTAAACCTATGATAATAGCAATAATTAAAGCTGATTGGAGGTAATAAATCATGGTGGAAAAAAGGCCGGATAAAGCATACAGCTGGGAGGAGATATTCTCTTTTGATCGTCTAAAAAGAGCTATGATAACCAGAACCCTAAATAGAATTGAAGAGATGTGGCAGGGGAATGAGCCCATAAGCCCCGAACAAATCAGCGAAGTAATCAACGACGAATGGCAGAAAGTTAAAGAAGCTGTGCGTTCGTCACCAGCAGCAAAGGAAGCATTCCGAAAATATCTAGAGCATACTGTTGCCGAAGAGGTGAACAAGCTAGTACAGAAGGGAAAAGCTGAATTAGAATCTTTGGGAGTAGTTGAGAGGAGTTTATAAATTTGGCTTCAAATGACCGCAATAAACCAATTACTGGAGGTAACTCTGAGTCGGTTATACGACATATAAACAAAAGGCTTGAAATGTTCGATGGAAGACTGGATAACATGGATTCAGTACTTACATCTCTCGTGGAAAGGGTAATGCACCAACCCCTTACCATGGAGATATCATGCCCAAAGTGTGGCCAAAGCATAGAAATAAATATAACAAGCAACGCCAGATTAAGAGATTAACTATTTCCTCTTTGTAGAAATAGCAGGGTAACTCAAGAATTCGACAATAGCCTACAGTGGTGTTAATATAAAAGCATATGCGGTTCGCACAACATATCTTTTGCGTACCGCAGCAATAAAAAATGCAAAAACCAAGCGTCAATATAAATTTACTAATCACCGAGTTCCTGGAATACATGGAAATTGAAAAAGGTTGTTCCCCCCTTACTATCCGTGCCTACAAACATTATTTGGAGAGATTTTACAATTGGTTCAGTGAAAATTCTCCTGCCACTAAACCCGAAGATATCAATTTGGATCTCATCAGAAGGTACAGGTTATATCTAGCACACCTGCACAATTGGAATGGTGCGCAATTAAAGCGTGTCTCTCAAAACTACCATATTGTTGCGTTACGGTCTTTCCTACGCTATCTCTTAGTTCAACGAGACATACTCACTTTATCCCCTGCCAAAATAGAACTTTCGAAATTGGGCTCCCGTTCTGTTAATTTTTTGGACCCAGAACAGATAGAGAGATTACTAAACAGTCCACAAATATCAAACAAGATAGGTTTAAGAGATAAGGCTATTCTAGAAACCCTTTTTAGCACAGGGTTAAGGGTATCAGAATTAGTAGGGCTAAACCGTGACCAGGTAGATTTAAAACGCCAAGAATTTGGAGTTAAAGGCAAGGGAAACAAAATACGAGTGGTCTTCTTGTCAAATTCAGCTGTACAATGGATTAAACGCTACTTGCAATCGCGTCAGGACCATTTTAAACCATTGTTCATTAGATACAGTGGCTCAGTAAATACAGAAAGGAATGGCGAAAAAATGAGGCTGACAGCAAGGTCCATTCAGAAAATTGTTATCAAGTACGCAAAAAGATGCGGTTTACCAATCAAAGTAAGTCCGCACACATTGCGACATTCCTTTGCCACTGACCTACTAATAAGCGGAGCTGACATTCGCTCTGTTCAAGAAATTCTGGGGCATGAGAGCATTGGAACAACTCAAATTTACACTCATGTTACCAACAGGCATTTGAAGGAAGTTTACATGGCTTTCCATAGCAGGAATAAATAGAACACAGGTAACAAACATAATTAATTAATGATCCCTTTGCTCTGGAAACACAACTCCGCTACACCACCGAATCTAATTGTTGAAGTTACACACTAAACTATTATGTCAAGTTCCCTGGTGGGCTCGGCAGGATTCGAACCTGCGACCAACCGGTTATGAGCCGACCGCTCTGCCACTGAGCTACGAGCCCATCTCCACACCCACCTCATTCCATCACAAAATATATCTTATACAGGAACAAAATGCAAAGCTTTTTACCTAAAATGAGTCATTCCTTGACTTTGCAATTGCCTAATTTTTCCAGGGCCAGCACCAATCCAGAATGGTCCAAATTACTACCACCCTCTTGTGCTGCAACTGCATTAAACAATTCCTGAGCTATGGCTGTACCCGGCAAACTCAATCCCATTTTCCGTCCTGCTTCCAGCGCATTGTTCAAATCCTTTTGCTGGTGACGAATACGGAATCCAGGGTTAAACTTACGATCAATCATTCGCTGTCCATGTAAATCTAGAATGCGACTCTGGGCAAATCCTCCAAGCAATGCTTCCCTTACTTTTACTGGATCAGCTCCTGCCCTAGAAGCAAATAAAAGAGCCTCGCTAACTGCTTCAATTGTCATACCAACCACCATTTGATTAGCTACTTTACATGTCTGCCCATCTCCATTAGCTCCAATATGAACAATATTCTTACCCATAATTTCAAAGTAAGGCTTGATTTGTGCAAACACTTCGGGTTGGCCTCCAACCATAATAGAAAGAGTTCCATTTTGAGCCCCTACTTGGCCGCCAGAAACAGGTGCATCAAGCATTTTCACACTCAAAGCAGCAAGCTTTTTGGCAAATTCTTTTGTAGCTATGGGAGAAATAGAACTCATATCCACTACAATAGATCCCGATTTTATACCCTCAGCCACACCATTTTTACCAAACAAAACAGCTTCCACATCAGGCGTATCCGGTACCATGATAAAAACTATATTTGATTTTTGCGCCACCTGTTTACTATCACTGCAAGCATCCGCACCCTTCGAAGCCAGTTCCTTGACTGATTCCGGAAACACGTCATATACATGAACCGTGTGGCCAGCAGCTAGTAAATGTCCAGCCATCGGCTTCCCCATTATACCTAGTCCGATAAATCCAAGTTCTGCCATTATTTCCCTCCTTTTTCTAAATAGGACTTGATCCATCCAAGACCATCCTCTGTTACCCCAGCGGGTTTGTATTCACATCCAATCCAACCATCATATCCTGCTTCATCAATAAAACGGAACAGGTTGTCATAGTTAATTTCACCAGTTCCCGGTTCGTGCCGCCCCGGGTTGTCTCCCAGTTGCATATGCGCTATGAGAGCAAGATTATTCAGAATAGTCTTCGTTAGATTGCCTTCCATTACCTGCATATGATAGATGTCATATTGAAGCCAGAGATTAGAGTGATTAACTTCCTTAAATAATTGAAGTGCATCCTGTGTATGTGCCAGATAAAATCCGGGGTTATCCTGCGTGTTTAAAGGTTCGACCAGCAGGCGAATACCCTCCTCCCCCAGAGCAGTTGCAGCAAATCGGAGATTATCCACCAGCGACTGTCGTATCTTTTCTGCTGATATCCCATCAGGAGTTAATCCCACAAGACAATTCACGCGAGAACAGTTCAACGCCTTAGCATACTCTATAGCTAGCCCAACGCCTTCCTGGAATTCTCCCACCCGTTGTGGTAAGCAGGCAATACCCCGTTCACCTGCACCCCAATCACCAGCCGGCAGATTGAGCAACACCTGCTCAATCTTATATTTGCCCAACTGCTCCGCTAGCAATTCCTTCTTCCATTCATAAGGGAATAAATATTCGACTCCCTTGAATCCAGCTCTGGATGCCCTCTCAAAACGACTCAAAAAGTCAACCTCATTGAACATCATTGTCAAATTAGCACTAAATTTAAGCACAATCGCCTCCTTATAATTATGGAGCGGGAGACGGGATTCGAACCCGCGACACCCTGCTTGGAAGGCAGGAACTCTACCGCTGAGTTACTCCCGCAATTACCAACTTCAGTAACGAAAAGTTCGCAACTGAAATACTTGCTAAATCTATCACATTCAGGGCTTCTGGGACAAATTACAAGACGATAATTCTTTACCGTTTAACTTTAGACAGGTTTGTTCGCTATTCATTAACTCTAGAAGATATCAATGCCTATCTAGGGGTAACTTAATCTATATAAGCATTAGGCTTTATGATATTACACATAATGGTCTTGGAATAGCTTGCCATGTCCTATATTGCCCAACAGAGTACTTTGCTCAGAGGCAATTCCAAGCAATGAGCCTTTCAAGGTATAATATTATGTTAACTGCAACAATGTAATGGCCTTGATATGGTGCTGAAATCTACGAAGTCGGTGAAGTCTGAGGATGGCTTGGAACTATATTCTGCGTGTTGGTTGCCCACACACCATATGCGGAGGCTGAGATACATAGATAACACTAATGGCATGGTTAGTGATGACATTAACCTAACATAAGGAGTTACCGAAATGAGGAAAACAAACAGCTATATTTCTTTAAAAGAAAGCCCATTATCTTGAAGAGCAGGTATGAGCACTGGAGAGGGGCAGCAGACTTATCAGGCTTTACAAGCCATGAGAGGTTGAGGGTAGAATGGATGGTTTTCTATTACAC
>JAGGZD010000061.1 GCA_021162245.1 Dehalococcoidia bacterium
ATACTGTGATGATCTATACCCAGCCGTCGCTGGAAGACTTGAACCAACGAATGGAACGAGTTGCCTTATCTGGATGAATAAGTTGAAAATGTATGGTTACTCCGAAAGTCAAGACCAAGAACCGGCAAAGATAAGATTGATATGCCGGAATCGCTTCGGGACAAGAGAGAAGGCGAAGAAAGAGCTCTTAACTATGCCGTGACTATACATTGAGACCCATTGTAATCATCACAGGCGGATACTTTGATATGGGCGAAATGCGGCATTCCTGTCCCAATGCGCTCGACTAATGATATAAGCTTCCCTACTGAGAAGGTTTGCTGATATTCCACACGCATTTTTCTGTCACTATGAAGATATCTATCTCAGGAACTACGCCACCGTTATAGAATTGGAACAGGGCTTAGATCAATACTTTCGGTTCTATAACAACGAGCGATTCCACCAGAGCCTTGGTTATAGAACACCAGTTCAAGTCTATTATGATTGTCAAAGAACTACAGATTCAAATGGTCAATAATCCACCTTAGTTTTGCCTGTTTTTGGTCTTGACTTTGGGGGTAACCATACCCTTTCTGGAACTTTTAATTACCCCCTTTTTGATTTTCAAAGAGCTTTGTAAGTTCGTAATATATGATAGCAGAGAAGTGAGAGATGTCAAATAAAAGTAAGAAGTTCTTCCTGAGATGGGCATAGACACTGGCTTATCAAGTCTAATATCGGGTTTTGATACTAGCCCAGCAACCCCAACCAGCTTCACCCGGCAACACCCTTCCAATCAGGGCCAAATCCCTTCCCAAATCCGTTGCTTACTCTGGAGCCAAAATCCGTAGCTTTCCAAAGCTCCTTGAATCCCACCGTTGCCCTGTTTACAGTTCTAGACCAAATAAAAAAGCCCATCTCGTTCTTTATAAGATGGGCTTGGAGTAAAAATAGAAGGTGTGAGCTTAATCTTGGGCTTTGATGCTTGCCCAGGTGGTGGCAAGTTTGTCTGTAGTCATCGCTACAGCTTGAGCCTCGGGGGAAGTAGGCACATACTCGCCTTGGTAGACTTTTATATCGTCTATCCAGAACTCACCAGAGCCATAACCGACAAAGAACTTTGCCCGTGTCGCTTGAGGTCGTATGGGCATAGGGTCTGTTGTCAAATGATACTCTTCCCACGTATCCGTCGCGGTGAAAGTCTCACTTCTAAAGCTAGGTTGGAAGCCGTCCTCGCTTCCCCCTGAGATAAGGAGGTGGAATTGCACGCTGTCATCGGATTTGATAAACGCTGAGAGAGTGTATATTTCGCCTTTTTCATAAACTGCGGGGTGATTTGCCGTCATAAACTGAACATCACCCGCAGACGATGCACCATCTTCCACCCCAACAAGGAGACATAAATCTCCCTCGATGGGATCTTCATCAACGTTTGCCCCTTTCAGCCTATCAACTATCTCCAGGGTAGCGCCAACACCACCGCCGTCCTTTATTCCACCACCTATTTGCCATGGAGCATGAGTGCCATCTTCGAAGCCTCCGTTGTCCATCAGGTTTTCAATTTCGTCACCGACAGCCAAACCGGAACCTATCAAGCCGACTACTAGAATAAGCATGCCAGTAATCATTAAGTTAGTGCTTCTTAGAATACCCATTACTGTTTCCTCCTCACTGTGATTGGGACAACCCAGTCGTTTATAGTTGAACATGTCGCTCTACCGTTTACGTACTGTGCCGTGTCACGTCAGACGGTCTCGTTAGGCCAGAGATAGAAGTCTACAGGCAAAAGCGCATCAAGAAAGCGCGCATTCTGAGGCAAGCTGGGTATGATACTTGGTGAACTTGGTCCGAAGATGAAGCGCACCATCTCGTGTTCGGACAACATCAATGCTTTTGAAAGGTGAGACGCCTTCCCCAGGGTGACCTTTTCAGGTTCAAACTGGATTTCTATCTCTTGGTCAGTTCCATCAACCCCGGGGGCAATACTTCGTCTGCCTTCTATACCTGAA
Source organism: Dehalococcoidia bacterium (assembly GCA_021162245.1). Classification (GTDB taxonomy): domain Bacteria; phylum Chloroflexota; class Dehalococcoidia; order GIF9; family AB-539-J10; genus JAGMDB01. The sequence continues at coordinate 1,992 of JAGGZD010000061.1, forward strand.
TCGCTATAGTTTGCTCTGAGCTGATGCGCAAAGCCGCGCAAGGTTGCCTCAAGATCAAGTATCTTTATCATTCGCCTGCAGCTAAGATTCCATCGTGAGCTTATGGAGAAGAACATAGAGTTTAGTGGATGTGACCATGGTGAGCGAAGGTTCAGCACTTCGCTTCCGAGGACTCCCATTAAATACGCGAAAATGGCGTGTACGCCTCCAGCACTGCCGCCAAATTCGACAATGTTCTGCTGCTTTTTGTTCGGATGGGCGATTACATACAGGGCAGTTCCTTTTGAGCAGCTTGCGAGCCAGACCTGTTTCCCCTCTCGTCCTAACAGTATTTCATAGAGATAGCGCGTCGCTTCATTCGCAATAGTTCCTGCTCATGAATGGCGACTATCGCATCGATTTCTTCAGAAGATGCCTGATACGGAGCGACCTCGAAGCTGACCGGAGTGTCCGCGGTGTGAAGAGACCGCCTCGTGATGTCGAATCGCCACTCGCGCCCTGCGTTTTCCCAACCAAAGCGTCCGTAGCGTTGCCTATCGCCTCCCAGATCAGAAAAGGCATAACTCTCCTCGCGCATTAGAGATATACAATATTTGAGCAACTGTGTCATAAAGCCACGACCGCGATAGGTCGGCCGGGTCGCCACGCCGGTGATGCCTGCAACCTTTATCCCTCTTCCTTCGACGAGCAAAGTTCGATCAACATACTCCACAAGACTCACAACCTTAGAATCGTCCTTTATGATGAGACAGTTCCTGAGATACTCAGGTTTTGGAATGTAGCAATGCGGCCAGCGGGCCAGCATGCCGCCGCTATCCCTCTCATGTGGAAAACATTCATCTACAAGCTCGATGATGGAATCGAAATCATCAAGCGACGCTCTCTTTGGCTCCTGAATCATCTATACCGCTCCCTATGAAAGATTAGCTCATTTTTGCCTGTATGAAATTGTGAAACATCATCTAACGTTTAGTGCATTTCTGGAGCTTTTAATCACCCCTTTTGGGTTTTCAAAGAGCAATTCACAAGTATGATAGCAGAAAAGCGAGAGATGTCAAATACGGTACGAAAAAAGCCCATCTCGTTCTTTCTGAGATAGGCTGGATAAAATAGAGGGTCAGTAGTCTAATATTGGGCTTTGACGCTGCCCCAGGTAACGGTGAGCTTCTCTGCAGGATCCACTGCCAATATCTGTAGCGCCGCCGCCAGACCATCGTTCATAATTTCCTGGATTTCCTCCTCTTCTAGAGCCACGCTGAAGAGAGCTACTTCGTCAATAATACCTTTGGTCGGGATACCGTTAACAGCCCCGATTCTCAAAGGTTGCTCCTCCGGGTGGTCAGGTTCTCCCTGTTCCCCTACTTGTCCTTCCATAACGCCGTTAACCCATGACTTTATGAAGGTTCCGTCATAGGTTCCAGCCATGTGATGCCATTCACCATCTGTAAGCACAGTTTTGCCGACTGATGTTTTCCATTGCTCTGCACCGACTGTGATCTGAGTGGTCATAACATTTGTATCTTTATTGATACCGATGCTATAATTCCTGGACTTATGGGGTATCTCTTTGCTGACCAAATACTGCCATGAATCAGTGGCTTCTCCCTTGTACCATGCTACGATAGTGAAATCGACCAGATTGAGCTCTGGTGTATGTGGGATGCTGACCAGGTTCCCTGATATACCAGGAAATTCCAACGCCTTACCGAATTTTCCCTGTACCCAATCAACGTTGCCCTGTAGCACTCCGTCATGTCCATTGCCGGAGCTGTCCGCAACACCATCTTGCGGGTCTGTGTCAAACAGCCATACCCCTATAACCGTTTCGGGATCTATCTCAGCATAACTTGAACTAACTAACATTCCAGTAGCAACCAGAACAACCGTACCAACAATCATCAAGCCGGTGCTTTTCAGGATACGCATTGCTTTTTCCTCCCCACCCATACTGGGCTTACTGTGATTGGACAACCCAGTCGTTTATGATTGGAATACGTCGCTCAACTGTTTCTGGGACTTTTAATCGCCCCCTTTTTGGTTTTCAAAGAGCAATTCACAATGTATGATAGCAGAAAAGAGAGAGATGTCAAATACGGTACGAAAAAAGCCCATCTCGTTCTTTATGAGATGGGCTTGGAGTAAAGATAGAGGGTCAATGAGCCTAATATCGGGCTTTGACCTCGCCCCAGGTGGTGGCGAGTTTGCCAGAAAGATCAACAGCAGTTATAAACGAGTCCTTTAGCCCTTGATCCATGAGAGTTTTGATGTCTTCTTCCTCTAATACCACACTGAAAAATGCAACGTCATCAATGATGCCGTTAAAAGAATTTGCAGTTAAGTCTTTCTGTTCACCCCGACCTATCTGAGCGGTTACTGGTGTAGAGACTAAAGCACCTGCTCTTGGAGATTGCCCCTTGAACTCACCATTAACATATATTTTAAGTGTAGTCTCATCCCAAGTCGCAGCAACAAAAAACCATTTCCCTATATCAGACGCTACTCCACTCGATGCTCTTGGCTCAACTGAGCCGTCGGACAAATTAACAAACGTTTCAAAGGGATTGGTAGCATCCTCACCTTCTGGTTTCGTTCTTAAGAAAAACTGATGGTTATTAAATACCTCTTGGCATGTAGGATTATCAGCATTTCTCATTATTATGGTTACCCCAAAAGTCAAGACCAAAAAATCGGCAAAAATAGTTATGATTTATTCTTTTCTCTTTCCACCATCAAAATGCTAAATTCTGCCAATTAGTATTTTTAGACATCGCTCCCCCTAATTATAGACACTGCTGGAGAGAAAGATACGAAGTAAAAATAGCAAAAAAACGCCAAACAAGACAAAATAATACTCCTGAAGGCTTTTTGGCTTGACGAACTCACTACCAATATGTATATTATACTGAATTCAACACATGTATAATGTGGTTCAACACTTCCGAGGTGCATCTTATGCAAAACAGACTGTATATGGTGAGCGATCTGGCAAGGGAAACGGGGATATCTAAGCACTCCATCTATCACTACATGAAGCTAGGTCTTATAGAGGAAACACATAGGGCACCGAACAACTACTGCTTTTTCAACAAACTCGAATTGAAAAAACTGAAACGCATCAGGGAACTGCGGCTTGAAGGCTACCCACTAAAGCTTATACAGAAAAAACTGAATGAAGAATTTACATAGGCTCTACTCTCCAACTGGAAACCTGACAGAAAGGAGGCTATGGCGATTATTCTCGCGAATAAAGTTTGGAGGTGTCGCTGAAGTGCCATGAAATTAAGCTACCTTGATTTTTTTGGTCTAAATGAAGATCCTTTTCAGACAAGTCCCAGCACCAAGTATTTCTATAGTAGTCAAGAGCACCAGGAGTGCCTGGCACGTATTCTACTGACCCTGGAACTCAACAATGGTCTTTTCGTCGCCATCGGCGATGCGGGTACCGGCAAAACAAGCCTTGCTTCTCTTGTGATGCGGGACTTGCTTCAGGACGATAACACTATACTGGCGCTTATCCGGCAGCCTCGGGCTAGATCAGAATTCGCGTTTTTACAAAAGCTAAACGACTCGTTTGGAGTGATAGTAAGTGGTGTTGGCAGGCGTTCCACGCTTATGCTGGAAAACAGTCTTTTCAATTTCATACAGGAAAAGGCTTTGGAAGAGAACAAGCGACTTGTGCTTATTGTCGATGAAGCTCAAGAGATGACGCCAACTCAACTGCTTCGTATCAGGGAACTCCTGAACCTGGAAACGGAGAGCCGTAAGCTCATCAATATGATTTTCTTCGGTCAACTGGAATTCCTCAATAAAATTCGGAGCAAGCGATTCAAGAATTTTCGGCAACGCGTTGCCATGTCTTATGTGTTAAATCCCTTGAACCTGAAAGATACAGGAGAGCTCATTAAATATAGGTTAAAGATGGCAGGTTCTGATGGAACGGGGATTTCATATACAGAGGACGCTATCCAGGTAATACATAAAGAATCCAAAGGCTTGCCTAGAGATATCTGCAAGCTTGGTGCAGCCGGTCTATTGGCAGCTTTTGCCAGTCAAACAAACGTCATAGATGCAGATACCATAAAAGTTGAGGCACAGTCAATGCCAATAAGGTAAAAGGCTATGAAAAAGGGATTCAGCGCTACCGAGTTTCTGAAGCGATCAATAGAGTTGGAGGAGCAGCAGACAGAAGAAAAACCTGATCTTGATCAGGTTCCCCAAGCTGGTACTGAGCTATCCTCTGATACTAAACAAGAGCTCATCAAGGAAGAAGTCCCGCCCAAAATAGATAATCTGAAAATTGACAAAGATTTCTATAAAGTACCGAATGTAGTCGATGATCTTATTACTCCAACTTTGTCTGCAATAGAAGAGGTGATATATAGAAGGCTGATACGGATGAGTTGGGGATGGGGAAAGAACTACTGTAGAGCAAGCATTAAACTCTTTCAAGAAACTTCCGGTATAAAATCCCGAACGACTATAAAGGCGGCTATAAACAAATTGCTCGATAGCAAAATTGTATATCGCTATGTAGATATAAACGGGCGAGCTGACCGCAACCAGAATGGTACAGTTTATATTGTTCCAATACCAAATGTATCCAAAAGCAGTATACTAAAAAATGGTACACCTGCTAGATCGAGTGATACCAAGCGTTAAACAGAGGTGTACCAAAATATGGTATACCAGGAAATGGTATACCAAAAAATGGTACACCTGCTAGATCGAGTGGTACCAAGCATTAAGCAGAGGTATACCAGAATATGGGTCAAGCAATGGCTGACAAAGGGAAAATAGTCTTGAGCACTGAACCTTCAAACAACGGATTGGAACGGTTCGGTTTTCGCCATGAACATGGCAGCGTTCATATGGCACGCACCATGATGCTCAACGAACTGAGTTCTCTCCTGGACTATGTTTCTGTACCCTCCTCTGCAAGCAGTGTCTACGTTCATGCCGTTGAAGAAGATAACTGTCTCGGAAAGCGATCTGTGCGCACAAGAAGCCTTTCAATGAAACATCTTCGAGCCTTGTATGCGCTTGATCCGCAAAAACCGGTTTTTCGATCACTTCGCTACTTCTGGCATCGTGACCCCGCAGGACGTCCCATGCTCGCCTGCTTGTGTGCTTATGTGCGAGATCCGCTCCTCAGAACCAGTGCGCCCTTTGTAATGAAACTCATGGATGGGCAGGTGTTCTCGCGCGAAGCATTGGAGGAGTATCTGGAGAAGCAGTTCCCCGGGCGTTTCAGCAAGTCAACGCTTAGATCTACAGCACGGAATCTTGCTTCTACATGGACGCAATCAGGTCATTTGGCAGGACGTGCAAAGAAAATCAGGTCGAGAGCAACTGCTACGGCGGGTTCCGTAGCCTATGCTCTTTTCCTCGGATTTCTAACAGGCGCGCGAGGAACAATGCTGTTTGAAACAGAATACATAAAATTGCTTGATTGCTCTTTCGAGACGGCTGTTGAATTAGCTGAAAGTGCCTCGCGCAAGGGATGGATCGTTTTCAAGCGTATAGGCAATGTATTCGAGGTTCTTTTCCCAACCTTGCTTACAGAGCAGGAAATGGAGTGGGTTCGTGAGCAGAATTAGCCAACTATTGGACTCCTATACCAAATTCATTGCCGTTCCATGGCGAGATAACGTTGCCCCTGCTCAGAGGGTTATTTTCTGCATATACAACGAAAACGACGAGCGTTATCTTCGCGCCAGAATTGAAGAATTTGGGCTTTCCACCAAGCAAACTGGACATGAATGGTTGGTTTTCGATCTGACTGACACGTTTGCCGATTGGCTTTCCGGTCAGAGATATGCTGAGAGCTACTTCCAAAAGCCAGACTTTCTTTCGCCACTATTGCCGAAATATCTCGCATACATCACCGACAGATTTTCGATCTTCATGGATGAAAACAATGTTGGCAATAACAGCGTGGTAGCTCTCAAGGGCGTCGGATCGTTGTTTGGCTTGCTCAAGGTTAAGTTGCTCGTAGACAAATTAGCTCCGATGGTCAAAGGACGACTTGTTGTATTTTTCCCTGGTACCTTTGAGAACAATAACTACCGGCTACTTGATGGGTATGATGGCTGGAACTACCTAGCTGTTGCAATCACTGCAAACAGTGAAGCCTGATACAGGAGTGCGCGCTGTGAATAACAAGCAAATTTATCTGAAGGACCCCGCGGCTACGAAGCTCGTCAACAACGGCGTAGCAAATGTCAACGACGAGCGCACCGATCAGGCACTAAACGTGCTCCGCTACGAATTGGAAACGTTCGTTTGCGATGGTCAATACGAAAAAGGCTTGGAGCATATCCTCGAAACTTACCTCAAAAATATCGATCAGGCTCAGCAGCCCGCCGTATGGGTGAGTGGTTTCTATGGGTCTGGAAAGTCTCACTTGGTCAAAATGTTGCGAGCGCTATGGTCGGACACAAAGTTTCCCGATGGGGCGACGGCTCGCGGCATTGCCACTTTACCGCGGAACATTCAGGATTTGCTGAAGGAACTCAGCGTGATGGGCAAACGGTACGGAGGACTTCACGCCGCATCCGGCACCCTGAGCGCAAGCGCTAGTGGAAGTGTCCGTCTGGCACTTTTGAGTATCATCTTCAAATCGGCAGGTCTTCCTGAGCAGTACTCCTTTGCCCGTTTTGTAATGTGGCTCAAGAGTGAGAAAATATATGACGAGGTTCGCCGTGGAGTAGAAAGTAATGGGTTCAACTGGCAGGAGGAACTGGACAACTTCTATGTTGCCGAGGGGCTCCATGCAGCCCTGGTGAAAGCCAAGCCGAACCTTTTCTCTTCGCCAGTTATCTGTGCTGAAATTCTCAATAATCTCTATCCGAATGTGGAGGATATAAGCAGTAGTGATATGCTGAAAGCCATTCGCCAGGCATTAACAAAAGACGGCAAGTTTCCGCTGACCCTGCTCGTACTTGATGAGATCCAGCAATATATCGGCGAAGACAGCCAGCGCTCTATCGAAGTCCAGGAAGTCGTTGAATCCTGCTGCAAGAATCTTGGTGGAAAGTTTCTCTTTGTTGGCACCGGTCAAACTGCTGTCACGGGCACTGCTAACCTTAAAAAGCTGGAAGGCAGATTCACTGTCCGTATCGAACTCTCCGATGCTGACGTGGACGCAGTTGTCCGGAAGGTTATTCTCGCCAAGAAGCCGGATGCCATCGGCGATATTGAAAAGGTTATGCAGATCAACCTCGGCGAAATCTCCCGCCATCTTGCAAATACCAGCATCGGGCACAGGCAAGACGACATTCCTTATTTTGCACAGGACTACCCCATTCTCCCGGTACGACGACGCTTTTGGGAATACACACTGCGAGTTTTGGATCAGACAGGCACTGACAGCCAACTGCGTAACCAGCTTAACATGGTTCATGAAGCCATCCAAACCAACCTGGATAAACCTCTTGGAAATGTGATCCCTGCAGATTATCTGTACTTTAATTTGGCAGACAAACTTCTCCAGGCACGGATACTACCCCAGAAGGTACACGGCAAAACGATGAATTGGATCAATGGCTCTTCCGACGAGCAACTCGTTGCTCGCGCCTGTGGGTTGGTGTTTCTCATCAACAAACTAGCTGGAAATAACAACGAGATTGGCATACATGCGTCCCTAGACACAATCGCCGATCTTATGGTTGACGACCTGGCAAAGGGAAGCGCTTCTCTTCGCAATGAACTCCCAAAGCTACTTGATGATTGCAAACTTCTCATAAAAGTCGGCGACGAATACCGTATCCAAACCGAGGAAAGCGCTGCATGGAACGACGAATTCCTGAGCCAACGCAATCAACTTGCCAATGAAGCACACCGAGTAGATGCCGAACGCGATGATCGAATCCGCCGAATGTTTGCAGAGCTGGTGAAGAAACTTTCGCTCACTCAAGGGAGTAGCAAGGTCACTCGTGAGCTTTTCCCTATATTCGATTCCCAGTTGCCATCAGATAGCGACAAGAAGG
>JAGGZD010000072.1 GCA_021162245.1 Dehalococcoidia bacterium
ATAATGGGCTTTCTTTTAAAGAAATAATAGCTGTTTGTTTTCCTCATTTCGGTAACTCCTTATGTTAGGTTAATGTCATTACTAACCACACCATTAGTGTTACCTATGTATCTCAGCCTCCGCAGGCCCCCTTAGCTTTGCTATATATCTATCACTCACGGATTAAGGTATTGTCAACGGTTTAAACTCTCAGTCCATCGCCAGGCTTCACCACCCCCCCACGAATTACACTAGCAAACACTCCCTCCAGCGGCAAAAGGAAAAATCCTGGACGGTGAAATGCCTTCCCGATTTGAGTGACCTTCAGTATAACCTCCTCACCTATACATATCCGCGTACCAAGGGATAAAGAGAGCAAATCCACTCCCTCAGTAACCAGATTCTCCGCAGAATCACCAGGATTTATCTGTATACCCTGGTCACGCATTCTGGCAGGGTTAATACTTTCCAGAGCTGATAACATCTTGTTGATACTTTCTATTGCTAGAAGGCTAACCTGACGACTGCTACCTGCGTGAGCATCACCCTCAAACCCATAGTTTTCTTTAAGAAGCCCCTGACTAACAGGTTTCTTAGAAACCCCTCTTTCCTTGCTCAAGCAAACTGCAACTACTTTAGCCATATTTCTCTCTAACTCGCTCCATGATTAGCCACTGGCAACATAAACCCCACTTTTGCCTCCGCTCTTACTCACCAGGCGAACATTTTCAATAGCCATTCCTTTATCTATTCCTTTGCACATGTCATAAATATTCAGCGCACTGACAGACACGGCAAGTAATGCCTCCATTTCAAATCCTGTTTTCCCCACGCCTTTAGTTCTAGCAGTAATTTCAATAAAATCAGCACCTTCAGGTAGAGAAAAATCAATCAAGACATTGGTAAGTAACAGTGGATGGCACAAAGGTATAAGACAAGGAGTCTCCTTAGCCGCCACAATTCCAGCTGTTTGCGCTACGCTCAACACATCTCCTTTTTCTATTTCACCACGGCGAATAAGCTCTAAGGTAGCAGGTTTCATTCTTATCTTGCCTTTTGCCATCGCCTCTCGTTCCGTTTCCATTTTATTAGTGACATCTACCATATGGACTCGCTCTATTGATTCTGACATTTTTAACCTCCAATTTGAGACATATTCTGCTTTATTGACACAATTCCATCTGCCAAATGATGACGCTCTGGTTTAGAAGCGATTGCCTTCAAAATTAAGCGCTCTAATTCCTGTGGAGAGGCACTACCACGCAGCACTTCCTTTAAATCAACATAATCTTCCGATAAAAGGCAAGGGCACAACCTGCCATTTGAGGTAAGGCGCATGCGATTACAATTAGAACAAAAAGGCTCAGTAACAGGGCTAATAAAGCCCATAGTGCCTTCAGCTCCAGGTAAACGATAATATACGGCTGGCCCATTACCAGTAACAGGAGAACAAGGCTCAAGTTTACCGAAAGACATAATGCGTTGTCGCACCTCACTCGATGGCACAAGTTCTGCTACATCAGCAAACGGCATAAGTTCGATGAAACGGACATGCCATCCTTCCTCATACGTCATCTTAGCAAAATCCTGCACCTCGTCATCATTTATACCCCTCATGACCACCATATTTATTTTAACTGGGCGAAGGCCAGCACCCCTTGCCGCCTCGATGCCGAAAAGAACATCCCCTAATTCGCCAAAACGGGTAATACGCCGAAATCTATCACCCTTGAGTGTGTCCAAGCTTATATTGATCCTGGACAAGCCTGCCTGTTTAAGCTCCAGAGCATATCTCTTGAGAAGCGTTCCATTCGTAGTTAAAGATACTTCATCAATTCCTTTTATCTGCGAGAGCATTCGAACAAGTCTGGGTACCCCCACCCTGACCAGAGGTTCACCCCCAGTAAGTCTTATTTTATTAATGCCAAGTTTCGCCCCCACCCGAAGCACGAGAGAGATTTCTTCATAAGAAAGAATCTCGCTATGCGGCATCAGTGGAATGCCTTCAGGCGGCATACAATAAATGCAGCGCAGGTTACACCTATCAGTGACAGAAATTCTAAGGTAGTTTATACGACGCTGAAAAGAATCGCGAAGGACGGTCATTTACTCTTTGCCTCTCTAACCATAGTCACAAGTTTTACTCCCTGTACCTGCCTGAAAATGGCACCTTCGCTGATAAAGCGAATTGTCTTCATAGGGTCGACTACCTTCACCCCACCAATAACATCCACACCATAATCAAACAGAATCGGTGACAGAGGGCTGGTAGGCCCCACCATAACAGTGAAGCTATCCTTACTTAACTCTAATAGTCTTCCTATAGTATGATTTATAAACGAAGTGCCTGTGATACCAACCACATCAGCCTTAGGTAACATATATTCCGCTGCCTCTGCTGGTAAATCTCCTTCTTGAGGTCTTTGCTCTATTACCCAAAGTTCTTTGGCTATCTCCCGAAGCTTCGGCACCCAGGGGAAATGGCCTACTATAGCTATATTCATGTCCTTCCCCTTCCTTGCCAACACATCAAAGGCATTTTCTTCTACACATTTGGTTTCATCAATATCTATCAGCGAGTTGATGGCTGCCATCCCGATAGATGCCTCTAAAAGATTATCTGACCTGGCATATTCCGACAGCTCCAGTGCCGACCTGTGCCTCAAATTTCCCACACTTCTCACCGCTCTGTGATGCAAGCGCTCTTCATGAAAAGTAGAAGCTAATCCACAATTCCTGCTCATCACCGCAGTCCAGAAGACACAGGTATGTATCTCCCGAACTGGGCTACCATCACCCAGGCTAGAAATTAGATCGTCAAAGATATTCATTCTTCCTTCAGCCGGGGAGGTAAATTTTCAGGGTAGTCACACAATAGCACCTTAAGAAATGGCTGCCCATTTTTTACCTCCATTGCGTTTCTCCCTGTATCAGAGAGAAACAATTCAACAAACTCTTCAGCAAGGTCTTTATTTTTGGCATGTGAGGAGACGCTTATACCATATACAATAGATTCAGCCTTCTTGGCTTGGTAAGTAGATGAAGGACCAGCTTCCTTAATAATCTCTATAGAGTCTTGCTCGTAGAAATCTCTCCCTCCAGGAAGTTCCGCTCTAGTCTCGAAAAGATTGACACGCTCATCGAACTCAATGAAATTAAATCCATGCTGTATAGCTAAAGAACGATTTCTGAATTTCATCTTCTCTCCTTTCCAAGCACGGGAGGTACAGGCATTTCTACCTATACCCTCAAGGCTTTAAACCTACCGGTTGCCCACCATAGATTGCTCTTTAGGAACAGCAACTCGGAGAGAGTATCTAGTCTCGAGGCATCATATCACAAGCCAGTGTTGCCACTCAACTCAAGCGCAAAAACAAGAACAACCTTACTGCAAAGTTTCCTCAACAGCAGCACAGTCACCTCCCTGCCCACTAAGTGTTTCTACAGCATGAGGAAGAGCTGGTAAGATTGACTCAAGACATTCACGAGCCGCTTTAGGACTACCTGGCAAGTTAGCAATCAAACAAGTCCCACGAATGCCACTGACCGCTCGGCTCAGCATGGCATGAGGTGTCTTTTTCAGACTTTCAGATCTCATTACCTCCGCAAATCCAGGAGCAACTCTGTCCACTACTGAGAGGGTAGCCTCAGGAGTAACATCCCTAGGTCCAAGGCCAGTACCCCCTGTAGTAATGATAATATCCAATTTATCTTCATCCACCCACTCAATTAGCCTATCAGCAATAATATTTTTCTCGTCAGGAACAATATCATAATTTGCAATGCATATACCCGCACCAGAGAATATTTCACGAATAACTTCGCCACTTCTATCCTGGCGTTCGCCAAGCCAACCTTTATCGCTAACCGTCAGTATTCCTGCTCTAAACATATTTCCTTATAATATATCATTGTGATGAGCCACTCGCCTAGCATTACCCTGAGGAAAACGAATAATTCTTCTGCAATGTTTGTGTCAAAAGCTGCCTGCTACACTTCAAGGCTTTGGCTCAGACCTTAATCCGTGAGTGATAGATATATAGCAAAGCTAAGGGGGCATGTGATAAATTGTCACCTAAAAGGTGAAAGGCATGAAAAAGAGAAGTACATTAGGGGTTACACTCACTGGAGGGCTTGAGGAGGAAGTAACGCCATGGGCGGGAGCAGCATTATTGGTAGAGCTGTA
>JAGGZD010000125.1 GCA_021162245.1 Dehalococcoidia bacterium
CATTAAGCCTACAAACAGTGTCAAACCTCCTAAACCCACCCTGCCTTTCCTTCATTTTCTCCCGACCCACGGATTAAGTTATAATCTAATGCGGCAAATCGAAAAGTATTCCAGAGAGAAGGGTGAACATGCAAATAATACCAGCTATTGATATTAGAAACGGTAACTGTGTTCGACTATATCAGGGTGATTACAACCAGGAGACTGTCTTTGATGAAAACCCGGAGGCAGTAGCTTTGACATGGAAATCCCAAGGTGCAAGGCAGCTTCACATAGTTGACCTGGATGGTGCAGCCACTGGTATACCAAGAAACATAGCAGTGATCAAGGAAATAATAAAGACGACTGGCTTACTGGTAGAATTAGGCGGTGGCATTAGAGATGAAAATATAGCAGAGGAACTACTCCAGATAGGCATTAATCGCGTAATTCTGGGGACAATGGCTATAGAGAAACCAGCATTAGTGAGGCGATTATGCCAGCGTTTCGGGGAAGCCATAGTAGTTGCACTTGATGCCCGCGACAGTAAGATAGCCATCCATGGCTGGCAGAAGGACACAGTTATTGATGTTTTACAGCTGAGCAAGGAGATGATTAAATTTGGAGTGAGGCGCTTTATCTATACTGATATAGAAAGAGATGGCACTCTCACTGAATCTAACTTTGATGCTGTAAAAAAACTAATTGCCGGGGTGGATGTACCCATTATAGCTTCGGGCGGTATTTCCAAACTAAGGCACTTACAAAGACTTAAAGAACTAGGAGTAGAAGGGGCTATTGTAGGAAGAGCTCTTTACACGGGAGACATTGATTTACAGGAAGCAATAACTAATATTGGAGGCTAGAAAACAAATGTTAAAGCTTGATGATAAAGGTTTAATTCCAGCTATTATTCAGGATGCCAGCAACAACGAAGTTCTTATGTTGGGCTATATGAATAAAGAGTCGCTGAAGAGGACACTGGCTAGCGGAGATGTTTGGTTCTACAGTCGCAGCCGGCAGGAATTATGGCATAAGGGAGCTACCTCAGGGAATTTTCTCAGGATGAAATCAATCACCAAAGATTGTGATAGCGACACTCTTCTCGTTAAAGCTGAGCCTGCAGGTCCTGTATGCCACACCGGCAATAGAACTTGTTTCTTTCAGCAGTTGGAAAGGCAGGATACTGATTGAAACGAGTCAAATCACCTAACAAGATGCTCGGACTATTACAGTTCAGAATCCTAAGCTGTTCCTTACACAAGTTAATACATAAACTCCCGGCTCCGTATAAGGTAATTTAACTCCAACTATTTTCTACATCAATCATTATAATATATAATTGCCTTGTTTCTATTACAGTGAGCGGTATTTTCAGACAGAGAGAATCGTGATGCTATGATGTCAATGACGGCAAATTGGGGTGAGGCTAGTTTGCTAGCAGTGAAAGGCTTCGGCACTGTTTTTCTAGTATTAGTCATTCTTGCAGCATTAACCTGGCTGCTAGGATTTATATTCCAAAGGGTTAAAGGGAAAAGGGAAAGAGCTAACTCATCAACTGGAGCGAAAAAAATCAAGGCGAAGAGATAGAAATCTTCGCTGTCACAAGTTTACACTCAAGGCAAATTGGAGGCTAATTATGTTTGGCATAGAATCGGGATTTGCTTACCTGACCTGGCAGCACCTGGTAATGTGGGGAGTAGGAGGCATCCTGATTTATCTGGGCATAGCCAAAAAATGGGAACCTCTGCTCCTAGTGCCGATAGGCTTTGGCATTATTCTGGTTAATATACCTTTGGGTTATCACATTATGGGATTCCAAATGCCCGATGGGACTATGCTAGATTATTTGCCACCTACGTGGTCAGAGTTAATGGAACAAGGGGGTAAACCAGTTGGATTCCTATCTCGCGTCTTCCAATACGGCTTCGGGTGGGGGCTAATTCCATTGTTCATATTCATAGGCATAGGAGCAATGACCGATTTTGGCCCTCTTATATCCAGGCCTATTTATTTCCTCTTAGGAGCTGCTGCACAGCTTGGGGTTTATGCTGCTTTCTTCATGGCTCTAGCCATAGGATTCAATATCCCGGAAGCTTGCAGCATAGGCATTATAGGTGGCGCCGATGGGCCCACCACAGTCTACCTTACCACAATGCTATCACCCTGGCTTCTAGGCGCTACTGCCATAGCTGCTTATACTTATATGGCTATGGTGCCACTAATCCAACCCCCTATAATTAGAGCTCTAACCTCTGAAAAGGAAAGAAAAATATACATGTCACCAAGATTGCGAGAAGTCTCCAAGGCAGAGGAGATAATATTTCCCATCATGGTCACGGTGGTCGTTGGACTTCTCGTTCCTGAGGCGCTGCCCATCGTTGGCTGCTTCATGCTCGGAAATCTTTTGCGTGTAAGCGGTGTGACCGATAGGTTAGGTACGACAATGGCTGGTGCTTTTGTAGATATAATAACGGTATTCCTTGGTATTTGTGTGGGGGCTTATGTAGCAGCCACGTCATTTCTACTTCCCAAGCCATTAATGGTCTTCGCTTTAGGCATACTTGCTTTCGCCTTCGCTACTGCGGGGGGAGTACTCTTTGCCAAACTAATAAACCTGTTCCTGAAATCAAAGATAAATCCTATGATTGGAGCCGCGGGCGTGTCAGCAGTTCCTATGGCAGCAAGAGTAGTTCAAACTATGGGAGTGAAAGCTAACCCCAGAAACTTCCTTCTAATGCACGCCATGGGACCTAACACTGCAGGTGTTATTGGCACAGCTACAGCAGCAGGAGTGTTTCTGACTATAGCAGCAGGACCATAGTCTACTAAAGTGAAATATCTTCCTCTTTTTCCTGCCACAGAAGAGCTATTGCACGATTAATAACCTCGTAATCGAAGCCACGATAACTGAGATAATTCGATAAGCGCCTGTGAAATTCAGGGTAATCCAAGTGAGTCAAGATATGTATCCTTCTACTCCCTAATTTGTAGGCATTGTCCATATCATCTATGTCTTTGGTTACCTTTTCGACAATCTCTCTGTTTACCTTCTTATCATTTAGCTCTTTTATAATTAGCTTCTTACTCCTAGGTTTAAAGGATAATCGATTCTCCTTCCAAAATTGAGCAAAAGCAAAATCATCAACCAATCTCTGCTCTTTAAGCCTGATAACTGTTTCCTTCACTACTTCAACATCAAATCCACGTTCGTAAAGCCGCTGTTTTACTTCTGCTTCACTACGTGGACGATAGCTAAGATAACGGTAAGCTGCATCAAGGCACTTATGGAAAGAAGTATTGTTGACCACCCGATCTTTTTATACCTGAGGAATATTATTTTTCGTGGAGGTTTTTCTCTCCCCACTCTTAGGGAAAGCAGGAACAGCTACAGAAGACCTAATTGCACCTTCTATTTGAGCAGCAAGTTCAGGATGTTGCCTCAGGTAATCTTTGGCATTTTCTCTGCCTTGCCCTAGCTTTGCCTCATCACAGCTAAAGAATGAGCCAGCTTTCTTTATTATGCCTGCTGCCACTCCTAAGTCAACCAAATCCCCCTCTCTGCTTATGCCATGATTGAACATTATATCGAATTCAGCTTTACGAAAAGGGGGAGCCACTTTATTTTTAACCACCCTGGCCCTTACTCTAGCACCTACTGTTTCAGCGCCATGTTTAATGGTATCACCCCGCCTCAAATCTATTCTCACTGAGCTATAGAATTTAAGCGCTCTTCCTCCAGGAGTCACCTCAGGATTGCCGAAAATAATACCTACCTTTTCACGCAACTGGTTAATAAAAATCCCTGCTGCCCTAGATCTGCCAATAGCAGCTGTTAGCTTCCTCAACGCCTGAGACATTAACCTAGCCTGCAAACCAACATGGACATCACCCATATCGCCCTCTATTTCAGCTCGTGGTACCAATGCTGCCACACTGTCAACAACTACTACATCTACACCGCCACTTCTTACCAGGGTTTCAGTAATCTCTAAAGCTTGCTCTCCATTATCAGGTTGAGAGATAAGCAAATCATCGATATTGACGCCACAGTTAGAGGCATATGAAGGATCAAGTGCATGTTCAGCATCAATATATGCCGCAATGCCACCAGCCTTCTGAGCCTCAGCAATTATATGCTGGGCTAGCGTACTTTTACCTGAAGATTCAGAGCCAAAAATTTCCGTAATTCGGCCTCTAGGTAAACCTCCTATCCCCAAAGCCAAATCAAGAGATAATGACCCCGTCGAAATAGCATCGTCCGATAATCCACCTCCAACCTCTCCCAGTTTCATAATCGAGCCTTTGCCAAACTGTTTTTCAACCTGCTCAATAGCTAATTCTACTGCCTTCTCTTTTCCTGTGCTCATCTTGAAATACCTAAAGACTAACTGTGTTTCATCATACCGCAAGCAACATACTAAGTCAACGAAACGAATTGAATCATCTAAAATCGAACCGAAGGTATTTAAGATATGCTCTGGCTAGCGCTATAAAGGAGATTAAGCCAGGCAATGGAGAGAATGGACATGCACGCGAGGGATGAATATCTAAAGGTAATAAGGGAGAGGTACTTTGCTGCTGAGCCCAGGAAGGGTAAGTCTCAGATTCTTAATGAATACTGCGGCA
>JAGGZD010000109.1 GCA_021162245.1 Dehalococcoidia bacterium
GTTCTTGGCGTTCCTGGTGCTGTAGCTTACCGGGTGATAAATACCTGCGATGCTATGATTGGCTATCATGGGAGATATGAATATTTAGGCAAGTTTGCTGCTAAATTAGATGATGTCTTAAATTTTATCCCAGCGCGAATCTCGGGATTATTGTTAGTGATAGCTGCTTATTTAAGTAAGGAAAATGGCAAGAATGCATGGAGAGTTATGTTGCTTGAGCATGGCAAAACGGAAAGTCCTAATGCCGGCTGGCCAATGGGTGCCATGGCTGGGGCACTCAGGGTTCGTTTGGAGAAGGCAGGTTCTTATAGCTTAGGTGATGCCACTAATCCTCTAACTCCTTCGCTTATTATCTCCGGAGTAAAGTTAACGGATGTGACTGCTCTACTGTGGGTTTTGCTTTGTTTAATTATGGAGGTGGTGTATTTTGCCTTTGCTACCTAGACCGGGAATAATGGATGTGGCGGTTTGTCAGCATGGGGGAATTGATTATGCCGAACTGGGGGCACTAGGCATTATTCCTCAGGATATTCTCGATTTCAGTGCTAATTTAAATCCCTTTGGCCCGCCGCCTGGAGTTGTGGAGACGCTAAGCGAAGTAGAAATTTCCTGCTATCCTGACTCTGGGGCGTATTGCCTAAGACATTCTCTGGCCGAAAAACTGGGAGTGAAAGTGTGTAATTTGTTAGTTGGCAGCGGTTCAACTGAGATTATACGCCTTGCTGCTCTGGCTTATTTTGATCGAGGTGACAAAGTCTTAATCGTCGAGCCTACTTTTGGGGAATACCAGATTGCTTGCCAAATTATGGGGGCCTCTCTTGTAAAACAGCAAGTCTCAGCGCAAAATGGATTTTGTCTGGATATGAATGAAACTATTGATTTGATTCGGCAGCATTGCCCCAAGGGTATCTTTGTGTGCAATCCCAATAATCCTACTGGCAGGTACCTCTCCAGGGCAGCCATTGAGCAGGTTCTAGATGCTGCCAGAGACTCGCTGGTTGTTTTAGATGAAGCTTATGTTAACTTTGTAGATAGTGCCTGGTCTTCTCTGGATATGATTAAGAGGGATAACTTGCTCATCTTGCGTTCTATGACCAAGGACTATGCTATGGCTGGACTTCGTCTGGGATATGGAGTGGCAAAAGAGGAAATTATCGCTAACCTTCGTCGTATTTGTCCGCCGTGGAATGTAAATGTGCTGGCTCAGAAAGCGGGCATTATCGCAATAGCTGATGGAGAATATTTAAAGCGATGTCAAATTGAAATGAGGAAAGCAAAAAAATATCTCGTAGCGGAGCTTTCTGCACTTGGTTTGTCGCCGCTCCCTTCGGAGGCGAATTTCTTTTTGGTAGAGGTAGGCGATGCTCGGGAATTCCGTCGCGAGTTGCTTAAACAAATGATATTAGTGCGTGACTGTGCTTCCTTTGGTCTTCCCCAATATATTCGTATCGCCCCCCGCATATTGCCTGAAAGCCAAAAATTGATCGCTGCTATTAAGGAGGTAAGGGAAAAATGAATACTCGAGGACTGGTTCATGTTTATACCGGTGATGGGAAGGGCAAGACCACCGCAGCCCTTGGATTAGCTCTCAGGGTGGTAGGGCAGGGGATGAAAGTTATTATCATACAGTTCATCAAGGGTGATTGTACTTGTGGAGAGCACCTCTCTGCTGCTCGCTATCATCTTTTTGAAATAGTGCAGCTAAACACAGGGAACAGTTTTACTCAAAATCTTGAGGAGCTTCGCTCGACTACTGAGCAAACTCTGGCTCTTGCCGAGAAAATTGTCCTTGGCGGTGATTATGATGTGGTTATACTTGACGAAATATTTGTGGCTATAAGTAAGGGGCTAGTAAGTACCAAGCAGACGTTAAACTTGATGAATAGGAAACCTGGGCCAATGGAGCTAGTTTTAACAGGGCGTGGAGCGCCAAAGGAAATCATCGAACAAGCAGATCTGGTTACCGAAATGGTAGCAGTTAAACATCCGTTTACCAAAGGAGTGATGGCGCGGAAAGGTATTGAGTGTTGAGATGAGTGATTCTTTATCCCGAACGTTAAAGAAAATAAAACCTTTGGACAGGAGAGCTATGGAGGCAGCTCGAGCTCGCCAGAGTGAACTGACCAAGCCTGAAGGGAGTTTGGGGCGTTTGGAGGAGCTATCTATCCAGGTGGCTGGCATTGAGGGTCAAATAATTGCTGGTTTCGAACATAAAGCTATCATAACTATGGCTGCTGATCATGGTGTGGTGAAAGAAGGAGTAACTCTTTACCCTCAAGAGGTAACAGCTCAGATGGTCGCTAATTTCCTTAATGGTGGTGCTGGTATAAATGTGTTGGCGAGCTTTATCGGTGCCCGCGTCGTTGTAGTTGATATGGGGACAGCAAGTGATATACCTCCTAATTCAGGCCTCATCTGCAGGAAGATAGCTCGTGGAACAAAAAACATGACTGAGCAAGCAGCCATGACCCCCAGCCAGGCTGTGGAGGCAATAGAGGAAGGAATCGAAATTGTAGAAGATGAGATATCCAGGGGGCTTGATATTGTAGGAACTGGAGATATGGGCATTGGGAATACTACTGCTAGTAGTGCTATATGTGCTACTATCACAGGTGAGTCAGTGAAGAAGGTTGCAGGTCGAGGTGAAGGATTGGGCAATGAACAGATGGACTATAAGATCAAGATAATTGAAAAAGCTTTGGAATTTAATAAGCCCGACTCTCAAAACGCAATCGATGTCTTAGCTAAAGTTGGCGGTTTTGAGATTGGGGGATTAGCAGGAGTCATGCTTGGGGCAGCGGCGCATCACATTCCCGTGGTCGTAGATGGCTTTATTTCGGGTGCTGCTGCCCTTATTGCTGCCGAACTTTCGCCCGAATTAAAGCACTATCTTATCGCTGCACACCTTTCTGCCGAGAGGGGACATAAGATATTATTGCAATATCTGGGGCTGACGCCGCTCTTGGAATTGGATATGCGCCTCGGCGAGGGAACGGGGGCAGCGTTAGGCATGGTGATTGTGGAGGCCGCAGTGAAAACTTTAGCTGAGATGGCGACGTTTGATGAGGCTGGCGTTTCCCAGTCACTTTCCTCTTAAAGAAAAGGAGCAATGAAACTTCAAAAATGAGATTCTGGATTGCATGGCAACTTCTTACCATAATTCCTTCTCCTTACCAGCGAGGGTGTGGTCTTGAGAATTTGGGGAAGTCGGTAAGTT
Organism: Dehalococcoidia bacterium; assembly: GCA_021162245.1. GTDB lineage: Bacteria > Chloroflexota > Dehalococcoidia > GIF9 > AB-539-J10 > JAGMDB01. The sequence goes on from JAGGZD010000109.1 coordinate 3,218, forward strand.
TTTTCCCGGTAGTAGGTCTATTTTTGGGCATGGTTCTGTTCGGATTTGATTATTTGCTGGGGTTATTTTTGCCTTTGGTGTTGGTTAATATCTTGCTTATTGTCATTCTAATTATTCTCACAGGCGCACTGCATATGGATGGTTTTATTGATACCTGTGATGGTTTTGCTTTAAGAAGCTCAAATCCAGATAGATTAAAAGTTATGTCGGATAGCCGAGTTGGTGGATTTGGGGTAGTGGGGGGGTGTTGCCTTATTGCTGTCAAATTTGCGGCATTGGTTGCTTTGCCTATGGAATTGCGAGGGAGTGCCCTTATACTTATGCCTATTTTGAGCCGATGGGGGATGGTTTATGCTATTTCTGCTTTTCCCTCGGCCAAAGAAGAGGGTATGGGGTGGGCTGTCAAGCAGGGGGTAAGCTGGATAGAATTGTCTATAGCAACGGTATTTTCCTTGCTTGCGGCATTAGGTTTGCTGAAGTGGTGGGGGGCAATGCTTATGGCAGCGCTTTGCCTTATTCTGTTTTTATTTTCAAAGTATCTTTGTTCCAGGTTTGCAGGGCTTACGGGAGATAACTATGGTGCTATAAGCGAGTTTGCCGAGGTAGTGGTGCTTATTTTAATGTTCGTACTAGGTGAATTGGGAGGCACAAGTTGGCTACTGTAAAAAATGGTGAGGGAAAGAAGCGAAGTAACCTTGCGGGTAGAAATTTTATTCTCATTCTGGGGGGGGCGCGCAGTGGCAAAAGCAGGTTTGCGCAGCAAATAGCAGAAAATCAGGGAGGAAAAGTTCTCTTTGTAGCTACTGGGCAAGCTCTTGATGATGAAATGGCCTTGAGGATCACAGAGCATAAGCGGAAGAGACCTCAGAATTGGCGGACCCTGGAAATAGCTATTGGAGTAGGGCAGGAATTAGAGCAACAGGTTGCTGATGCTGACATAGTGCTTCTTGATTGCCTGACCTTACTGGTTTCCAATATTATTCTGGACACCATGAAGGCCTTTAAAGTGGGGAGCCCCGGAGGAACAGATTTTGCTGAAGCGGAAAGGCATGTCACATCTGAGCTGGAAGGTTTAAACATATGTATCAATAAGCATAATGGTATTTTTATCATCGTTTCCAACGAAGTGGGCTTGGGCTTGGTGCCAGATAATAAGCTGGGCAGAGTGTATCGAGATTTACTGGGCAGAGCTAATCAATTTTTAGCTCAATATGCTGATGAAGTTTATTTTATGGTTTCGGGCATTCCAGTAAAGATAAAAGGATAATCCTACTTTCTTTGAAAAGAAGCTAGTGGTCGGGAAAAGCCGCAAACCTGGCAGTGCATTCTACCGATGCTTGCTCCACAGCAAGGGCAGGCATTCTCACCACGCTTAGCTTCAGGTATTTTCCCCACGACTCTTTTATAGATTCGGTAGTAAAAGAGATGCTCTTTATTTATGAATTTTATGCCGGTTTCCTTCGTTGCTGACTGGAATTCTTCATCGGAGACCATGTCTCTTATTATGTTGTGGAGCCTGGTAGAGCCTGAGCCATATTCTATGGGTTCTTTCTTCCGCCATACCATTTCTGACGGGATTAAATCCTCAAAACTCTTTCTTAATATGTATTTACCTATACCCTCTTTGATCTTAAGCTCTGGGCTTACGTCCAGCGCAAAGCTAACGAAGTCTTTATCCATGAAAGGTTGTTTTACTTCGATGCCTAAAGCCCTGCTGAGTTCGCCAGCTGAGAAATGCCAGCTCTTTGAGATCTCTCTTATATATCTTCCGAGATCGCGCGGGGAAAGTCCTGCCATGTAAGAGTAGCCTGCGAACAATTCGTCACTCCCATCCCCTGTTGTGATTGAAAAAGCGTTATTCTTTCTGGCAAGTTGTAGTCCGAAATATATGGAAAGGTCGTTGGGCAAAGCAAGGTCAAAAGTTCGTAATATTCTGATGACATGGGGAAGTGTATTGAGTGCCTCCTCTACACTAAATTCCAACTTCCTGTGTTCTATTCCCAGGAGGTTGGCCACTTTTTCTGCATAGACGAGGTCGGATGCCTGGGAATCTTTCAAGCCTACGGTGAAAGCTATCTTTGGCCTTGCTACGAAAGCTAGGATGCTGGTGTCCACTCCTCCTGATAGGAGGATGGCGTCGGCTTTGTTTTTTTTCGTAGCTTCATTGATCCTGTTTCTTAATTCTTCATATATATCCATGGGGACTGAATATCCTCTGCAGTTTATATTAACCTTTTTTAACCTGAAAAGGCTACTGTAAACCCGGGCGTATGCGTAACTGTAAGCTAGCGGGAGGACGAATTACAGGAGAAGTGCCAGAGATATTGACTTCGAGAAAATTTGGAGCAGTATAGAAATAAAGGGTTGTGATAGGGACGTTGTTTTACTGGAGCAGCGCATGGTATGTTTGTTATTAGCATGGGATAGGATAATGTGAGGAAGCGAAAAGCTTGCTGGTCCTGATTGGAGCAATTGTATTGATGCTTGCCTTATTTATTATCTCAATGATGCAATGTGCTCTTGTAGATGAAGGGGAAAACGCTGAATTACGGTAATCCTGATGGCGAGAGGGCTGAGGGAATTACAGAACAGCGATTTCCTGATAGGAATAACAAGTTGAATGATTGATTGTAGTTGTTTAAATTAAGGAGGTCTACAAGTGAAAACTGAGATTTTTGAGTACCTGCGGGAAGCAGTAGTGGAATACGATACTGAAGGAGCGGCGAATTGGGCTAAAAAAGCAGTGGAGGAAAAGATAAACCCTGTCAAAGCCCTGGATGTGTTGACACAGGCTATCAGACGAAGAAAGGGCAGCTTACATGAAGACTTTGGAATCAGAGGCTTAGCTGTTATGAATAATATTCATCTGATATGGTGCCATTTCAAGAATTGGGTGGGGGTGTGCCTTTCAAGTTGTTTTGGTGTGCTTTTCCCTCAAGCTATTTCTGGTTTATACTTAGCCCTGGATGATTCGGTTAACAATGAAACGTAACAAGTAATTACTTATGGGAGGGAGAAAGATGCCTCTTTATGAATACGATTGTCAGGAATGCCATCAACAAGTGACTATCTGGAAAAGTTTTTCAGATACTTCATCTCCATGCTGCCCTGTCTGTGGTAGCCAGAACCTGACACGCTTGATTTCCCGGGTAGCTATTGTTAAATCGAGCAAGGATCGCGTACGGGATTTGTCATGGGTGGATAAGAACGTTGCCCATCGTCTAAGAAAGCAAGCTGATGGTGGACTTAGCCCTGCGTTCGAACAAACTCTTGACAAAATGGAGTCACAATAACCGTAGTAAAATAATAGAAGCTACGTAAGATGAAGAAAGGGAAGTTAAGCCCTGAAGATTTTCGTATGCCCGCTGAGTGGGAGGAGCATGAAGGCACATGGTTGCAGTGGCCTCATGATGACCAGTGGCCGGGGCAGCAACTTAGGTTGGAGAAAACCTGGTTAGAAATGGTTAATGCACTGTATGAGCATGAAAATGTCCACATCATAGTTCAGGATGAGCGGCGCAGGGAGCATGTTGAACAGCAACTGAAATTCTTTGATATAGGTCTGAAAAATGTTGGCTTCCATATAATTCCTACCAATGATGTATGGGCTCGCGATAATGGACCTATCTTTGTGGTCAATAAAGAGAGAAAACTTGCCATAACTGACTGGAAATTCAATGGCTGGGGGAACAGGTATGAGCATGAAATAGACAATCACGTGCCGTCCAGAGTAGGTAAAGAGCTATCTATCCCTATTTTCTCACCCTCGATGGTAATGGAAGGGGGAGCGGTAGAGGTTAACGGGAAGAGCACATTCATGGCTACTCGGAGCTCTATTATAAATCCCAATAGGAACCCTGGAAAGACTCAAAAGGACGTAGAAGAAATTATCGCCAGGCATTTTGGCATTAAGCACTTTATCTGGCTGACAGGTGCGCCCGATGCTGAAAAATGGGGAGATGATACTGATTGGCATGTCGATATAGCGGCTCGGTTTGTTAATGAATCTACGGTGATTTATAACTGGGCGGAGGAAGATACAGAGCCTCGTTACTCTGCATTAAAGGTGCACCGTGAGGAGTTACAGAGAGCAACCACTGAAACAGGAAAGCGTCTAACCTTGGTACCTCTTCCTTTACCCAAATGTGGGGTGTATCCAATATCTGAAACAGGAGCTGGTGAGGGTATGGCATCGGGTTATACCGATGCTGCTTATAGTAACTTTCTTATAGCTAATGGGGTTGTACTGGTGCCTGTTTTTGGCAATGTTAATGATGACCGTGCCAAAAGGATTATAGGGGAGCAATTTCCTGGCAGGGATATTATTGGCATCAATTGCGTTGCACTTAATGAGGGTGGAGGCGCAATTCACTGCGTAACACAGCAGCAACCAGTTAGTAAGACAGAAGAGTGAATACCAAAATGAGGTATGCACATGAGAAAAGATTATATTCATATCCAGGAGTTTACTGCTGATGAATTAGAAACTCTCATAGAGTTAACTGGTGTTGTGAAGAAGGCCAGCAAAGGAAGAGCACCCATGGAGGGTTTATGCTGATGATGTGGATAGGGGCTATAGAAGGATAGTTGCTTCTCCCATGTCGTTGGAGATTGTAGAGAGAGATGCAATTAAAGAACTGATTCGGAAAAATTTTGTTGTTATAGGTGTTGGTGGTGGGGAGATTCCAGTCATAAGAAATAAGTGGGTGATATGGAAGGAGTTGCTGCTGTCATTGATGAAGATAAGGCATCTGGCCTTCTTGCCGCTGAAATTAGCGCAGACTTATTCGTTATTTCCACCGCAGTTGACAGGGCTTACATAAATTTCGGGTGCGGAGGCTGAGATACATAGGTAACACTAATGGTATGGTTAGTGATGACATTAACCTAACATAAGGAGTTACCGAAATGAGGAAAACAAACAGCTATTATTTCTTTAAAAGAAAGCCCATTATCTTGAA
>JAGGZD010000006.1 GCA_021162245.1 Dehalococcoidia bacterium
ACTACCAGTTTCACCGCTTCCTGGCAGAATTCCCGGGTGTACCTTCCTTGTGGGATACCTTTCAATTTGACACCTCCATCTGTCTATTTTACCCAACTTTGGTGTCCATTAAATCCATCCTACCTCATAGTACTTCGCGTTTCCAATTTACGATGATGGAGATTGGGTTTTAGATTTACTAGCATATTAAATGTGGCGCTATTTATTTGAACCAACTCAATTGTTGCTTATATCTGTGAGGAAAGTTTATAATTGCAAAGTTATAATGGCCAAGTGGTTAGAGAAAAAATTGAGGTGAGTTAATGAATTTATATAAAGCGGATAAAATTCGTAATGTTGCGTTGCTATCTCATTATGGTGCTGGTAAGACTTCGCTCGCCGAAGCGATGCTATTTGATTCGGGGACTATCAAGCGATTAGGTAGTGTTGAGGATGGCACTACTACTTCTGATTGCGACCCTGGAGAAATAACACACCACATGAGCATGAATCTTTCTATCCTTTCACAAGAGTGGAAAGATAACAAATTAAATCTCATTGATACACCGGGCTACCTTGATTTTGCAGGTGAGGTCAAATCTGCTTTGCGTGTCTGTGAGTCAGCAATAGTTGTGGTTTGTGCTACCTCTGGAGTGGAAGTAGGGACTGAATATGTATGGTCTTATGCTGAAGAAAAGAAGTTACCGCGGCTGGTGTTCATTAATAAAATGGATAGAGATAATGCTGATTTTTTTCGAGTGTTAGAGGATATACAATCCAAGCTGGCAACACGATGTTTGCCAGTTCAACTACCTATAGGTGCTCAGGCTGACTTCCAGGGCATTGTAGATTTGGTAACTATGACAGGTTACTCGGCTTCTACTTCGGGGAAGATAGAGTTATCCTCTGAACTCATGGAGCAAGCCAAATCTTATAGGGAGAAGTTGGTGGAGGCTGTGGTTGAAGTTGATGATGAGCTTATTAACAAGTACCTGAATGGTGAAGAAGTAAGTAACAAAGAAATTTTTGCTGCCATAAAGCAAGCGACTGTAGCAGGTAAACTGGTACCCATTTTTACCGGCTCTGCCCTGCGTAATGTTGGTGTTAGTTCGTTGCTTGATGCTATCAATGATTATTTGCCTTCACCTGTGGAAGTGGACACTGTTTTAGGTGTGAACCCAGCGACCGGCGATGAAGAGGAAATCAAACTGGAAGCTGGAGCGCCGTTGAGCAGCCTTGTTTTTAAGACTACTGCTGATCCATTTACAGGTAAGGTTAGTTGTTTACGCATTTATTCCGGAGCCCTTTTCGGTAATTCACAGGTTTGGAATGCTAACAAGGGGGGGATGGAACGTATTGGCCAGGTTTTCACCTTATTGGGAAAGACTCAGCAAGTTGCTGACCAGTTATCCGTCGGAGATATCGGAGCAGTAGCCAAATTGAATTTAACTACCACAGGAGATACTCTTTGTGCTCCGGAACATCATGTGATTCTAAAAGGCATTGAATTTCCTCAGGCGAATTTGAGTATGGCTGTTCACCCTCAAACGAAGGGCGACTTGGATAAAATGAGCACGGTCTTACCCAGAGTTTGTGAAGAAGACCCTTCTCTTAAAGTACATCGAGATTCTGATACTAATGAGACGATTGTCTCAGGAATAGGTGATAGTCATTTAGAGATGCTTAAAGAAAGAATGGAGCGCAAGTTTGGGGTGAAGGTAAATATGGAAACTCCGAAGATTGCCTACAAAGAAACTATAACGTTGCCAACTAAGGCGGAGCATAAACATAAGAAACAATCAGGTGGGCATGGCCAGTATGGGCATGTGCTTCTACAACTTGAACCTCTACCTCGTGGCAGTGGGTTTGAATTTAGTGTGAAGATAGTTGGTGGTGCAATTCCCAAGAACTATATTCCGTCTGTGGAGAAAGGAGTCAACGAAGCGAAAAATGATGGTGTATTGGCGGGGTATTCTGTGGATGATGTGAAAGTAATTCTCTATGATGGCAGCTTTCACCCGGTAGATTCTTCGGACATCGCCTTTAAAATTGCTGGAGCGCAGGCTTTGAAGAAGGGGTTGGCTCAAGGCCAGCCTGTATTGCTTGAGCCAATCATGAACCTTAATATAACTGTGCCTGAAACGTATACTGGAGATATTGTGGGTGATCTTAATACCAAGAGAGGGCATGTGCTTGGAATGACTCCTGCAGGGGATCTTAATATTATTCAGGCTCAGGCGCCGCGTGCAGAGTTGCTTCGTTATGCTATAAACCTAAGGTCAATGACGCAGGGGCGTGGCAGCTTTGCTATGGAGTTTAGCCATTATGAAGAGGTGCCAGCCCATGTTGGGCAGAAGGTCATTGCTGAAGAAAAGAGTAATGGTGATTAACAATTGATATCATGAGGGTAGTTGTTCTACCTGGTCTCAGCAAACGAATTCATTGATGTCGGGAGGTTTACTTCTTAATCTGGGGGAAGATGTGGGTGCAGTGACGAGTAATAGAATAATTACCACCTCGGGTTTTTAAATTACCTTGTAATCTTGGTTACTGTGTTAACATTGTGTCAACGGATTGATAGCTAGACCCCAAGTGATGAAGGTAAGCTTGTTGTCATGGGAAATGATAAAATATTCAGCCTGCATGCCCTCCAATAATATATGATATTTTCATATTTTTAGAATTTTGAAAATCCGATAAAAAAGACCGAGGGTAGGCTATTGGACAAAGGGAATCCTTAGTATGATAAAAGGAAGAATTGAGATTGAGACAAATACAGGAACCATAATAGTTGGGATGTTTAAAGAGTATCGCAATAGCAATAACCAGAGGTTTGTTGTGGTAGAAGCAAATGGCGAGGAAGTTCTTGTAAATGAGAAAATGATTAGTGTAGTTCAACCATGTGGCTGGGGCCAAGATGGAGTGCGGAGGAAGCGATGCTAATATGGCTTGCCGATATAGGTATATGATTCTTTATGGAGTGAGGTAGTGCTGGTTGGGGTAAAGTAATATCTCGTTAAGAATGCCTCTCCCCATGGTTAAAGTTTTGAAGAAGAATTATATAAAAATGTATATTGATCTGAGGGAAATGCATCATCTGAACAGCTAAGCCTGGGGTTGGATGGCAATAGTGGACACGAAAGCTCTCACGATGC
>JAGGZD010000117.1 GCA_021162245.1 Dehalococcoidia bacterium
ATATGATGTTCCTGAGATACCGTATCAGAGATCGATGGAATCAGGTCAGATTTCGGAGGAAGTCAAAGAAGAACTCAAAGGCATATACCTCAGCCTAAATCCAGCCCAACTTAAAAGGAATATATATGCCAAATTAGACAAACTGTGCAAGGCATATGAGGAGAAAAGAGGAACCCAGCAGGGTTAACCCACACAAAAAGTTAGTACCTCGTACGGTTACATTTTATATGATGCAACAACCCCCAGTTGGGTTACCTGCTTAAATGATTTGACACGGATATGAGACTAAAATTTCACATTACAATACCAACTACCCGGAGCTTTCCCTGCCAGTAATGAAGCTTATTCCAAAAAGAAGAATACCACTTACAACAAAGCCTATAAGGCCCAGGTCTTCCTTAAGAGGAATATCAAAGCAGGGGATTTTCCCCAGCAGTCCTACTGCTCCACCACCTATAAGGGCTACCAAAGCTCCCTGCGAAGTCACCCTTAGCTTCTGTTTATAAAAGCCAGCAACCACAGGAACAACCAAACCACAAGTAAAAATAGTATAAGCAAAGAGAAGGGCCGAAATCACCTCTTTTAAAGCTAGCGCTAAGCACAACGACATAAAGCCTAACATCACTATACTAAAGCGAGTTAGCAAAATAGTCTTCTCATCACTAAGCAAAGGAAAGAAGCGCTTAAATATGTCTTCAGTCAGGATAATGCTTTGGCTAAGGAGGCAAGTATCCGCCGAGGACATAAGTGCAGCAAGCAAGGCAGCAAAAATCAATCCAGCAAAACCAGGAGGAGCAATCCCATTTATTACCTGAGGAAATGCTTGTTCAGCAGGAATCTCAGGATATAGAACTCTGGCGCCCATTCCTATTAAAATGATAGCGAAAGCTAAAGGTAGAACTAGAAGAGCACCCAAAAAAGCAGATTTCCGAGCTACATGCCCACTCCTGGCACAGAAAAGTCGAGTATAGATATCCGGGCCCACCACATAAGTGGCTCCAACAAGAATCAAAAGGTGCATCAGCATTTTCCAACTGAATTCTGAACTTAATGGAAAAGAAAAATAAATCGAAGGAAGAGAAGTTTTTAACCCATTCAGTCCTCCCACACGAGAAAACACCAGTGCCAAAGCCACAAAAATACCACCAAAAAGTATTACTGCTTGGAAAACATCGGTGTAGAGGATAGAGATCTGGCCTCCTAAAATAGCATAAATCACAACGACCACGGTAAAAATAATCATCACAGAAGCAAGAGAGCTTACCCCTAAAATAGACAGGATTTTACCCGCAGCCACAATTTGTCCTGCTACCACTCCCACCCAAGCAATAACGATAAGAGTAGAAGCGGCTAAGCATACACGGTCGTCATACTGCTTTCCAACTAGTTCTGGAAGGGTATAGAGAGCGGTGTTTCTCACCTTCTTGGCAAAGAAAAAACCTAAAAGCAGAAGTCCAATAGAGCCAACAAGAAGCCACCAGGCCCCGGTCAAACCCTGGCTAAATCCCAAGCCAGCCATCCCCACAGTTGCCGAGCCTCCGACAGCGGTGGCTAAGAGAGAGCCGGTGATAAGAAGTGTAGTTCCCCTGCGGTTGGCGACGAAGAATGCGTTCTGGTTTGCTACTCTTCTTTTGCTCCAGGCTCCTATACAAATTACAGCTAGAAGATAAAAAATGATAACGAGCACTGGGAGCATCTTAACTCAAGTGAATGCAATCCCCGGCGATAGCGCTATTCAAAGTGCCATCTTCACTTCTTAATATCAGCGCTCCAGTACTATCAATATCAATCGCTTGCCCTATTATTTCCCCGCCCAGGGTTAGTATTCTTACATCTCTACCTAACGTAGCAGATAGACTCCTCCATTCCTCAAGCAAATCCCCCTTAGTTAATAAAGGTTGTCCTTCATCTATTTCTTTCAGCACCGAGTTTAAGAATTCTTTCCTGGAAACCTCCTTGCCTAGCTCTTCTTTTAAAGAAGTTGCCCGTTTTTCATGCTGGGAAACAGAAGTATTAGCATTTATGCCTATTCCCAGATTTACAAAATTTATGACGTCCGTTTCAGCCCCCATTTCAGCCAATATGCCACACACCTTCTTTCCTCTAATTAAAACATCGTTCGGCCATTTTAGCTCCGCCTTCAAACCATAGCGGCTTCTAATCGCTCTGGCCACAGCAACAGATGCCATCAAGTTTAGCCTTGGAGCATACATCGGGCTTATTCTGGGTCTCAAAATAAGCGTAAAGTAAATTCCGCCTCTTGGAGAAATCCACTCTCTGCCCAACCTCCCTCTACCATGAGTTTGAGATTCAGCAATCACAATTGTTTTCTCTTGTGCTCCTTTTACAACTAATTCTTTAGCCACACTCATTGTGGATCTGGTTTCCCTAAAGTGATGGACCTTTTGCTCCCAACCAGGAAATTCACAAGGGAGTAATAAATCCGGAGAGAAAACCAATTGATAGCCTTTAGCCGAACTCTCTATTACATAGCCATCTTCCTTTAAGTTACGAATATGCTTCCAGACGGAAACCCTCGAGATGCCCAGTTTTTTGCTCAGCACCTGGCCAGAAATATAATCTCCACTCTCTCGTAAAACTTTTAATATCTTTACCTTCATTTGGTTAACCTCGCTAGCCACAAGGTTAACTAAATTAAACACATCAGTCAACACACCCAATTTACGCTATTTGACCAACCCTACTTTCTGCTATACTATTGCCATTACTGAAATCTATCAAGGCAATATGGCCAAAACGAGGATTCATGTGGCTTAAAGCGAGGATGTTTCTGTTAGTAGTGTTGCTCTTCGGCATCCTCTATGGCGCAATTACTGGAGTTGGAACATGGATGGGGAAGGGCAGCGCTCTGGCATACCTCATCTTGGCTTTCGCTTTCCTGGGACTCCAGTACCTTATCGGCCCCGCAATAGTAAGCAGAACAATGAAGGTAAAATGGGTTTCCGAAAAAGAAGCACCCTTGCTGCACCAAATGGTATCTGAACTTGCTGATAAAGCCCATCTTCCAAAACCAAGGATAGGCATCTCCCAACTAGCAATTCCCAACGCCTTCGCATTTGGGAAAACTCAACGGGATGGGCGAGTATGTGTTACTCAAGGCATCTTAAAACTTCTAAGTAAGGATGAACTTAAGGCAGTCCTGGGCCATGAGCTGTCACATATCAAACACAAGGATATGATAATTATAACTTTGCTCTCAGCAATTCCACTCATCATGTACTGGATTGCATGGAGTATGATGTGGCGAGGAATGTTGGGTGGCCGAAGGCAGGGAGGTAGCTATGCTGCCCTTATTGGAATAGGTGCCTTTATTCTTTATTTCATCACCAATCTACTAGTCCTATATGGTTCCCGCATCAGAGAATATTATGCTGACCAGGGAAGCGTTGAATTAGGCAATAAACCAAACCATCTTGCTTCGGCTTTGTACAAATTGACTTACAGCAACGCCCGCTCAAAGGGAAGGGAAGAGTTAAAACGTGTGGAGGGGGTCAAAGCCTTTTTTCTTAATGACCCAACTCGCGCTTGGAGAGAAATCAGGGAACTCGCCCAAATTGACCGTAATATGGACGGCACCATTGATAGTAATGAATTAATAGAATTACGAGGGAAAAGTGTCCAATTAGGGACTGTCGATAAAATGATGGAGGTTTTTACCACTCACCCTAACACGCTTAAGAGAATAAAACACTTGTCCTCATTAACAGTCTAGTGGAGGTGAGATTGCTCACTGTGTACAGAATAGCAAAAATTTCAGGAATAAAATGATATTCCAACTCTGGTAAAGTAAATGAAAGGCAAGGAATACACGATATATTTCATAATAACATCCCTCTTAGAAGAGGTAGCTCTAGTAGCAGCTGTGCTTTGGCTGCTACCAAAACTAAACATAAACATCCCTCTGTGGGGGCTTGCGCTTATGGCTGCTGGTCTAGGAGCATACTCATATTTGACCAGTAAATTGAGTAAGGAAGCACTGGATAAAAAACCGGTCATTTCCCCTGATATCGATAGCAGGGGAAAAACAGCAACTCCACTTACTCCCAACGGCTATGTCCGAGTCAATAATGAATTGTGGAAAGCCTCATCAGTAAATTCCACTATAGACGCCAATGAGGAAGTCGTTGTTGTAGGTATCGAGGGAATGACCCTCAGAATAGAATCTCTAGAAAGGATTTTACTATCAAACTATGAAAATTAGATGGCTAGGACACTCTTGTTTTATCATTGAAAGGGAAGGGGGAACCCTCATCACCGACCCCTATTATCCCGGTCTAGACTCTTACAAGGACAAACCAAAGGCAAGCATAGTAACTTTAAGCCATTCCCATCCTGGACATAGCTACATCGAGGGTATTGCCAATAACCCCAGGCAAATAAACGGCCCAGGAGAATACGAGAAAGAGGGTGTGTTTATCACTGGAATCACTTCCTTTCACGATGATAGCGGGGGAGAAATTAAAGGCAAAAATACCATTTATCTTATAGAGGTGGATGATTTGACTTTATGCCACTTGGGAGACCTGGGGCACCGATTAAACCCACAAATAATAGATGAACTGGGAGATATTGATATTCTATTTTTGCCAGTGGGAGAAACCTCTACTATCTCACTTGATATAGCCGTAGAAATTGTAGGACAGCTAAGCCCCCGTATTGTCATTCCTATGCATTATAAAACTGACACTCTGGACACAAATCTCCAAACTGTGGACAAATTTCTCCAAAAAATGGGGATTAGAGAGTCAGAAATGAAGATGGAACTTTCTGTTACCTCATCTTCCCTACCACCTAACACACAGGTCGTAGTGCTTGATTATCTAAAAAGCCTTTGACAAAGCCAGTAAAGCATCTCTACAATATCTTCACCATGAGTTTGCCAAAGCAACTTTACAAACTACAGCAACTTGATATAGAACTACAAAAGAACCAACAGCTTGTAGGGGAGATTACCCAGCAATTAAGTAAGAACAGCGTTTTAATAGCAGCCGAATCCAAACTCAGCTCACAAAAACAGCAGCTAACAGAGTGGAAGAAGAAACAGAAAACTACTGAATGGGAACTGGACGACCTGCAAGACAGAGTCAATCAACTCAACAGCAAGCTCTACAATGGCACAGTCAAGAATCCCAAAGAACTAGTCAATCTGAAACATGAAAGTGAAAATCTTAAGAGCAAGATTGGCCCAAAAGAAGACGATTTGTTAGAGCTACTGAGCCAAATAGAAGATATGGCAGCGATGGTAGAAATTGGCAGCAAAGAGATTGACAAACTAAAGCAAGAATGGGAACAAACACAGGAGATTCTTACTCAGAGAAAAATTGAGGCTGAAACCGCACTTACCAATCTCAAGGGAAAGCGTCAAGAACTACTACACCAAATTACTCCAGAGGCTCTTAGCCTGTATGAGCATATTAAGCTAGCAAAGGGACAAGCTATAGCTAAAATAGAACAAGGAAAATGTCAGGGATGCTATATCACTGTACCCACAAGTCAATGGCAAAGGGCTAAAGCTGGCGACCTAGTTCAATGCAACAGTTGTACTAGAATATTATATGTGGAATAACCTCGGAAAAACAAAACTTAGCTACCATGCTGAACGACAACGGGAAACCTAATATTAGAAAGGAATTTGACCTCCATAGCCATTAACTATAAACTGATACAGGGCAAGTAAACTGGGTGACCGCCCTGTATTTGATACAGGGAGGAAAGTCCGAGCTCCACCGAGCGAGGTGCTGGGTAACACCCAGGAGGGGTAACCCTACGGAAAGTGCCACAGAAACATACCGCTCCTCGCGGAGTAAGGGTGAAATGGTGAGGTAAGAGCTCACCAGCAATCAGGTAACTGGTTGGCTGGGCAAACCCCACTTGGAGCAAGACCAAATAGAAGGGTGTTTGAGGTGCTCGGCCGATACCCTCGGGTTGGTCGCTTGACCTTGATGGTAACATCAGGGCTAGATGGATGGTCACCGCCCTGTTTCAGGGCACAGAACTCGGCTTATAGGTTTACTTGCCCCCTCTGACAACACACCACAAAAACTGAAACAAAAATATCCCCACGATTTTTCCCTATTCAAGCGTAAAAGTGAGACTAAAACCTTAATTAAGGAAATACCCAAGGTTAACATAAGGGAAAACATGAGACCTCAGCAGCCATTAGCAAATTTGCCTCAAAACCCTTTCCGACGTCACAATAGTAATTATGGATTACTTGTCACCTCAACTTCGCGACTTTATCCTCTTTTGCGCCAAACGTCATGGGGCAGAGTGGCCAACCATATATGATGAAATGGCGAGAGTGGCAGGGCAAAAACTATTTCAAGGAATGGGCTATCCAGAATTGAAACAACTAGGATTATCCTTCTCCATCTCTGGTCTAGAGAAAACTAGTGAACTGGTAGACCAAGCTATATCTCAAAACAATCATCAGAAATAAACTCCAACTCACATAAACGAACACAGCCTTTAAAGCCCACTCAGAACGATAACATCTCTAAACTCTTCGTCCAAGGTGAATTCATACAAGAGTTCTAAAGGGAAATGCATCTTGAGAACAGGAGTGCTTATCAATACTAATATGACATATTCAATGACATCCCCTACAAGTAACTGTCCTTCCTGATGATTTTACCGCTTCATTACAATAGAACCATATCCAACTACTGCAGAGAAATCTCCAGTCGTATCTCCACTGGTGGCATACTTTAATAACTTTGACTTACTTGCTTTCATCTCCCTGGCTGCCACAATCGCTGCAGCTACCGGTCCATAACCGCACATGGTGCAACCAAGGGTTTCTCTACGCTCATAAAGCATTTCTTCATCAAGGTTAACTATTGCCTCTATCATGGATTTATCCTTTTCTGCAGCTACAGAATGAGGTTCATAGTGCGTAAAGTCACTGCTAGCTACTATCACAATGTTATCACCAGTTTTAGTAATAGTTTCGCCCACTGCCCTGGCTGTCTCTATATCCTGAGCCATCATTACTATGGGAACAATTCTGACTTCCCTGTAGAGATATTGAAGCCACGGTAACTGCACCTCAATACTATGTTCATAGAGGTGAGCCATCTCATCTACTTTAATTACCCCACCCAAAATCTCATGAGCAAGCTCTCCATTTATCTTAACTTCGCCCAAAGGAGTCTCCCATGAGCTTCCCGCCCACACAGAAACTGGAGGGCCATAGCCAGTATGATTAGGGCCGAGTATCACTGCCGTGTCAAACACTCCATCCTCAGCAAGTTCCTTATAAGCATGAGCCGCTACTGGCCCAGAGTAAGCATAGCCGGCGTGAGGAACAACAAGGGCCACAATCTTCCTTGGCCCCATCTCGTTTACCTGCGGCACAATTCCCGTACCAAGTTCATGCTTGTAACACCACTCAATTTGCCTTCTGAGTTTCTCTGGTGTACCAGCATAGAACGCACCCGCAACAACAGGCTTCCTTGCCTTCACAATCACACCTCACAAAACAAGCTTAGCTCTTGTTTTTCTTCTGTTCTTCCAGTTCTTTCTCAGCACTGTCACGAAGCCAGCGATGAATTTCATCCATGGCTGGTGGAAAGATATTAAATACTTCTATGTCGGCGGGAAACTGTAGCCTGTGGTTCTCTGCAATAAATAAAAGGCCAGCTTCATTGCATTTCAATGTCTCACTTATCCTTTTAACCATAAATTCATACCTTTTCTTTAAGGCTTCAACGTAAAATTCAGAAACTTTACTTGCCGCCTTCTCGCTTGCAAAACCAAGTAAAATACACCGCTCCCAATCCACGGCTTCATCCAGTAACTCCTTATCCTCAATCGCCTCAAGCACAGCACCATCACCACACTTATCTACACTAATTTGATAGCTATCAGGGTTTATTTTCTCCATAAATTTCATGCCATCTTCACCAGGCTGATGAATCGATTCATGATAAACATGCTTTATCTTACCAATTTTAGCTTCCAGATTAGCTAACTGTTCCACAACCTGCTGCCAATAACAGACAATTTTTTCATTAAATTCAGCTGGAGCACTCTTGCTGGTATACATAAGAGGGATCAGGTAAATCTTTTTCCCTTGTTTAAAACGCTCTGCAGGTGGCTTTTCTATTTTGCCTAGTTGTTCTGTCATGTTACTCACCAGCTTTCCTTTCTTCCTTGCCCCAGTTTTGCATCATCTCCTTAATTTTCCTGGCAAGCCCAGGGTTATCCTTAAGACGTTGTGCAAATATGGGACAGGTTTGCAGAATCATATTCTGGCTCATGGACGCTATATTCCCCAGAATATCTTCCATATGGTTTCTGGCCGAATCAGGAAGATTTACTCCCTGCATCATTAGCCTGAACTGTGCAATATCTTCATCGCTGACCTGCATCGGAGTTACACAGTTCTTATACCAAGGACACTCTTTACACCTGATAAGTGCTGTAGCTTCATCTAATATATCGCCCATTATTTTTCTCCCTTTCTTTATGAAACCAATTTTAGCAGTTTTTAATAATAAAGGACATATTCTGTGCTGGCTGACCACATAGGTAACACTGAACTATGGGTTTTAGCAAGTTCCTTTTCAATATACTCCACAGGGGTAAGATAGACAAGAGACTGATGAGGGCGGTTGAAGTTATACTCAACAAGCC
>JAGGZD010000013.1 GCA_021162245.1 Dehalococcoidia bacterium
CGTCAGAGACAAAGTAGGCCAGATGGTTGCTGGGTAGCCGTTCCCGCAGCGATGCTGGCATGAGAAATATTATGACTACCTGAAGCTATTACTCGGACAAACTCCTAGTAACTTTTTTCATCCATTTGACTTGTCCACGAATTCACCAAACTCCTTAGCAGGCTTAAATCAGGTACTCATATACTAATTCAGAGTCATGACATGCTCCAATGTTGCCCTTAGTGCTACGGCATGCAAAAGCATTGCTGGGCAATGTTCCTAAAATTCCTACATACCACTCTCTTGAAGTAAGGTCTACTGAAAATCGATTGATAATTTCCTGTCAAAATTCTGGTCTTTATAATTTTTAATCACTCGATTTCCAGACTTACTTTACTCTCCTATCACATGTTTGTTATATTTCCCCTTGAGTTGAGATAAGCAGGATATGGTTTTTCTGGCCCGCTTTGAGCTATAAGATTCAGAGAATCCAGTTCCCTTTAGCTAATAGAGAGAAATAAGGGGATAATATAGCAATGGATACGCAGAGGAAAAGCTAGAGTAAGCATTATCATGCGGGCAGCAGTGGGCATTGGCATAGCTAGGGCGCTGGCACGGGAAGACACAAATGTAATTTTCTTTGTAGAAGAAATTTTTCCTTGACCTACGTATATACGTTTGCTACAATCGTCACTTGGGGCGGTTAGCTCAGTGGTTAGAGCGCTGCGTTGACATCGCAGAGGTCACTGGTTCAAATCCAGTATCGCCCATGTTCGGCGAAAATAGTAGAATGTAGATATGAGCGAATGGGACGAACATTATAAGTTTAGCCTGTTTCATGATAGATGTTATCTATGGTAATTGTGGCTGCTGTAAAAAGAAAGCAGGGGTGTTCGGGAAATATTAACTGCTAATTTGTCACATCTTGTGTTTTTAAGAAAATTCGTTTTTAAAGCGTTTGTCATTTTGGACATGGAATTTTTGATTCAATTGCGAGGCGAAATCTAAGGTGGGACCAGAAGAGACATTGTCAAAGATGCGTCACTCTGCTGCGCATGTCATGGCCCAGGCGGTGCAATCTCTTTTCCCCGAGGTTAAGTTTGGTATTGGGCCAGCTATCAAGGATGGTTTCTATTATGATTTTGACCTACCACGCCCATTGAAACCAGAAGATTTGCCTGTGATTGAAGATAGAATGAGGGAAATCATCGATGATAATTTGCCTTTTACCAGCGAGGAAATAAATAAAGAAACGGCACAACAACTATTTGCCGCTCAACCTTATAAACTGGAACTTATCGATGACCTTCCTGATAGCTCAGTAACTATTTATAAACAAGGCGATTTTACTGACCTGTGTCGTGGCCCACACGTATCTTCTACAGGTGAAATAAAGGCTCTCAAGCTTACTCATATAGCTGGAGCATACTGGAGAGGTGATGAAAAACGCCCCATGCTTCAGAGAATTTATGGGGTTGCTTTTGGTAGCCAAACTGAACTTGAAAATTACTTGGCTCGGCAGGTAGAGGCTACTAAACGTGACCATAGAAAACTGGGCAAAGAACTTGACCTCTATAGTATTCACGAGGAAGTTGGGGCAGGCTTAATTTGTTGGCATCCCAAGGGCGCTTTGGTACGCCAGGTTATTGAGGACCTATGGAGAAGAGAGCACATTAGTAGAGGTTATAATATTGTCTATACTCCGCATGTAGCGAAGATAGATTTGTGGAAAACTAGTGGACATTGGGATTTTTATCGCGATTATTTATACCCACCAATGGAGCTAGAAGAACAACAATACATAGTAAAACCCATGAATTGCCTGGGGCATATCTTGATTTTCAAAAGCCATCTGCGTAGCTATCGTGATTTACCGCTAAGGTATGCAGAGTTAGGTACAGTATATCGCTATGAGCGAGCTGGCGTATTACATGGTTTAGCCAGAGTAAGAGGGTTTACCCAAGACGATGCGCATATCTTCTGCCGTCCCGATCAATTGGAGGAAGAGGTAATAGGAGTTGTGCGGTTGGCACAATTCATGATGTCTACTTTTGGTTTCTCCGATTATGAAGTCCTATTGTCCACACGCCCAGAGAAATACACAGGGAGTACTCAGATGTGGAAGCAGGCTACAGACTCTTTGGAGAGCGTTCTACAGAAACTCAAACTGCCTTACAATATAGATCCGGGAGAGGGAGTTTTCTACGGTCCTAAGATTGACATCAAACTCAGAGATGCTTTGGGACATGCATGGCAAGGCCCTACAATACAGGTAGATTTCAATTTGCCACAACGCTTCAATGTCTGCTATGTTGGAGATGATGGATTAGAGCATAATGTAATAATGGTACACCGTACAGTTTTGGGCAGCATGGAACGTTTCTTGGCCTGCCTAATTGAGCACTATGGTGGCGCTTTCCCTGTATGGTTAGCACCGATTCAGGCTATAATAATACCTATAGCAGATCGCCATAGTGATTACGCACAACAAATAGTAGTTCAATTCAGGGAGGAGGGTATTCGCACTGAGGTAGATAATCGCTCTGAAAGAATGAATCTAAAAATAAGAGAGGCTCAGTTACAAAAAATCCCCTACATGCTCATAGTTGGCGATAAAGAAGCAACTTCGTCCAGTGCATCGCTTCGCTTAAGGGACGGCAGTAATATAGGTTTAGAAGATTTGCTGCAGATTAAAACGAGGATAGCAACAGCCATACAATCGAAAGCTTAAATTTTTAGGAGGGAGTGAAAGTACCATAGCTAAATATATAGCAGTTAACCAAAACGTTAGAGCCAAAGAAGTTAGGCTCATAGGTGAAAAGGGAGAGCAATTGGGCATATTGTCCAGATTGGAGGCATTGAAAGCTGCCCAGGAGCGAGGCCTTGATTTAGTGGAAATAGCACCATCAGCGACGCCTCCGGTGTGTAGGCTTCTTGATTACGGGAAATATAAGTACGAACAGACTAAGAAAGAACGCAAGGCGAAGAAAGGACAAAAAGTTGGTTTACTAAAAGAAGTTCGCTTCCGCCCCAAAATTGAGGATCATGACTTACAAGCGAAAATCAGAACAGTTAAGAAGTTGTTAGGCGAAGGCAATAAAGTTAAGATATCAGTGAGATTTAGAGGACGGGAGATTATTTACCCAGAGATGGGCTGGAAAGTATTAAAAAGAGTGGCTGAGGCACTGAAAGAAGAAGCTGTAGCCAGTAACCAACCTGTTAAGGACAGGAGGAGTATAGCTTTGACTTTTTCAGCTCCTTCCACCAAAAAATCTACGAAGGTGAAATCAAATGCCAAAACTTAAAACTCACAAGGGGGCGAAGCATCGCTTTCACATAACAGGTGGGGGTAAGATATTGCGCACTAAATGCGGCAAAAGTCATTTTAGACGGAGAAAGGCTCCGAGAGTCAAACGTCTTTATGACGAACTTATTCTTACTTCATCAATAGATAAAAAACGAATAAGAAAGCTTTTACCTTATGGGTAAAGCTTAAAAGGAGGAATCTTGCCACGAGCTAGAAGCGGTAAAATCACTCATCAGCGCCATAAAAAAGTGCTTGAGCTAACTAAGGGACATCGTGGGGCGAGGCATAACCTGTATAGACAGGCACATGAATCTATGCTCCATGCTTTGGACTACGCTTATTGTCATCGACGTGAGCGAAAAAGCGATTTTAGAAAGTTGTGGATTGCGCGTATTAACGCTGCGACACGAATTCAAGGGCTCTCTTACAGCCAATTTATAGCAAACCTAAGGAAGGCTAAGGTAGAGATAAATCGTAAGATGTTAGCTGAAATAGCAGTCAATGACCCTGAAGGATTTGCTAAACTGTTGACTTCTGTTTCATCTAAAGGCACAAATGATAAAATCACTTGAAAAACTTCGTCTGGAAGCCTTGGCCGAATTAGAACAAGTTAGTGAGCTTAAGGAACTTGAATCTTGGCGAGTTCGCTGCACAGGTAAGAAAAGTAAACTAACTCAAGCGCTGCGCTCTTTGGCCAGTCTGCCTCTGGATGAGCGGAGAAAGATAGGCTCTCTGGCTAACGAAATCAAGGTGGATTTAGAGTTGCGCATGGATGAAAAAAAGAAGTTTTTAGAAGAAGAGCACATGGCTTCTTTTTTAAAACAAGAGGGTCTAGATATTACTTTGCCAGGAAAACTTATGCCCACAGGGCGGCTCCACCCCGTGACCCAAGCGCTCGATGAAATTTGTAGTATTTTCACACGGATGGGATTTCAAATAGCCGAAGGGCCAGACGTGGAGTGGGATTACTATAATTTTGAGGCTCTAAATATACCACCAGAACATCCAGCACGAGATATGTTCGCTACCTTCTGGGTAGATTCTAAAGAAACTGGTGAATCTGCCAGGCTCTTGCGCACACATACTTCTCCAATGCAAATACGGATTATGGAAAAAGAACAACCGCCAATAAGAGTACTGGTGCCTGGGAGGACTTATCGCTATGAGGCCACGGATGCTACTCATGAATCTATGTTTTACCAGGTTGAGGGATTAGCTATAGACACAAATATCACCATGGCTGATTTGAAAGGTACTTTGTTTGAATTTTGTCATTGCCTTTTTGGTGAGGAAAGGAAAGTGCGCTTCAGGTGTGATTACTTTCCTTTTGTTGAACCTGGAGTAGAAGTAGCAGTTGAGTGTCTAAATTGTCATGGGAAAGGTTGTCGCTTATGTGGTTACAGCGGCTGGCTTGAGATATTAGGTGCTGGGATGGTGCATCCCAATGTTCTTAAACGCGTTGCCATCGACCCTGAAAAATATACTGGGTTTGCTTTTGGTATGGGGGTAGAACGAATCCCTATGCTATGTTATGGCATAGATGATATACGACTCTTTTATAATAATGACATCAGATTCTTGAAACAATTTTAATTCTAAAAATTAATAAAAAGTTAGTAATATGTATGCTTCTCTTAAATGGCTTGGGGATTATGTTGACATAATCCCCAAGCATCACGAATTAGCTGATAAGCTAACTATGGCTGGTATGGAAGTCAAGGCTATACAAACCATAGGTAGTAACTGGAATGATGTAGTGGTAGGGCATGTAACTGCTGTAACTCCTCACCCAAATGCCGATAAACTGCACCTGGTAACTGTCAATCTTGGCTCTCAGCAAATTACCGTGGTTTGTGGCGCCCCTAATATCAGAGTAGGGCAAAAAGTTCCATTTGCTAAAACAGGGGCTAAGCTTATTGATGGCCATACAGGAAAAATTGCACTATTAAAACCGGCTAGAATTCGCGGGATTTTATCCGAGGGCATGGTTTGTTCAGAAAAAGAATTGGGAATATCCGAAAATCATGACAATATTCTGGTGCTGTCATCAGAAGCTCCCATAGGTATGCCGTTGGATGATTACATGGGTGATGTAATTTTCGATTTGGATGTAACTCCTAATCGTCCAGATTGCTTATCCATGATTGGCATTGCGAGGGAAATTGCTGCTTTAACTGGTAAACCACTTCATCTACCTCAAATCTGCTACGAGGAAGCTGAGAAAGCAATAAGCCAATTCATCTCTGTTGACATCATCGAGCCAGTTTTATGCCCCAGGTATTGTGCCAGCTTGATTACTGGAGTTAAAGTCGCTCCGTCGCCTGGCTGGCTACAGCAGTACCTGAGGAGTTATGGAATGCGCCCAATAAATAATGTTGTTGATATCAGCAATTATGTGATGTTGGAATATGGTCAACCTCTTCACACTTTTGATTATCATAAACTAAATGATAAACAGATAATCATCCGGCGTGCCAAAGACGGTGAAATCATAGTGAGTCTGGATGAGATAAAAAGAACCCTTACTCAGAATAATCTGATCATTGTTGATATGAAAAAACCAGTTGCCATTGCTGGGCTTATGGGCGGATTTGACACCGGAGTTACTAGTACAACTACTGCCATCCTTGTCGAGTCAGCAAATTTCAACAGAGGCGCTATCCGACGAAGTGCTGAACAGCTTAATTTACAAAGTGAAGCTTCAATCCGCTTTGGCAAAGGACTCAATCCTGACCTACCACCAATAGCTTTGAAGCGAGCCACACAATTGCTCCTGCAGCTAACTGGTGGCAAAGCCGCCGAAGGGATAATTGATATTTATCCTGGTAAAACAGCACCACATGCCATTCTACTTTCGTCTAAGGAAGTAAAACGGCTTTCAGGTTTGAAAGTGAACATTAATGAAATTCTCAGGATATTGAATACCCTTGGTTTTGAATGTCAAAAAACTGATTCAGTGCCCGCAGGAATCTCGGTGCTTGCTCCATACTGGCGCAGTGATATAAAATGCGCTGCCGACCTTGCGGAAGAAGTAATCCGCATCATCGGTTACGATAAAATTCCCATAACCAGGCTTAGCGCTTCTCTACCACCGCAAAAATTTACACCACAACGGAGCTTAAAACAGAAATTACGCAATACTCTGATAGGTTGGGGGTTTCAAGAAATATTAACTTATTCCTTGACCAGCTTGGAAAAGCTACAGAAACTTTCCTCAAAATCTAAACTAAGAATTGATCCTCTCCAAATAGCTAACCCGATGACAAAAAAGCAAGAATACTTACGTACTACCTTGCGCGCTGGGCTTCTA
Source organism: Dehalococcoidia bacterium (assembly GCA_021162245.1). GTDB lineage: Bacteria > Chloroflexota > Dehalococcoidia > GIF9 > AB-539-J10 > JAGMDB01. The sequence continues at coordinate 6,597 of JAGGZD010000013.1, forward strand.
ACCGCCATGGCAAATAATCAAAAACATGAAGAAACTGGCATAAGGTTATTTGAAATTGGCAAGATTTTCTTACCACAGCATTCTACTGCTATTAGAAAGAATCAAAACCTTGAAACTGGCGAAAAGGAATTACCTCAAGAGAAAGAGATGCTTTGTATTGCGTTCGGCGGCTCGCAAGGAGATTTATCGTGGCGCGATGACAGAAAATCGTTCGACTTTTTCGATGCTAAGGGAGTTGTGGAAGGATTATTAAAACAATTGGGGCTCGTGTCAGTATTTGAACCCTGTGATGATGAAGGCTTATTGCTTGGTAAAAGTGCTAACGTTATCCTTGATGGAGACAAAGCAGGTGTTGTGGGTAATTTACATCCCAGAGTAGCACAAGCATTTGAACTCTCCGACACTATTTGCCTCATTGAGATGGACCTAGACAAATTAATGAGCAAGACAAACATGGCAAAACGATATCAACCTATCCCCCAGTTTCCCAGCATAACCAGAGATATTGCATTGGTAATAGACAGGCAAGTAGCTTTCCAGCAGGTGGAGAATATAATACAAGGCTTCCCGTTAGTCAAAAAGGCTACTCTTTTTGATGTTTACACAGGTAAACAAATACCAGAAGGTAAGAAATCGTTCGCTATAAGAATTATTTATCAATCAGCTAAGCGCACTTTAACCGAGAAACAGATTGACAAAATACAGCAGCAAATGCTCAACAAACTACATCGAGAGTTGGGCACTACTTTAAGAGATTAGCTTTCTTACCCAGCAGTGTTTTGACTGTCGAGGCAATATTATCCAGAGGTAAAAGTTGAAATTCTTTCTCTGCGCGCCATTTTATCTCTATGCTTTGCTTTTTTAACGTACGTGGGCTTAAAGTCAAACGAAGAGGTATGCCTAAAAGGTCAGCATCGTTGAACTTAACTCCAGCAGATTCATTCCGGTTGTCATAGAGAACTTCGATCCCTTCCCTCTTCAATTTCTGATACACGTCTTCTGATGCAGAGGCAACCACAGAATTATCCATACAAAGTGAGCAAAGGCAAGCTTGATACGGAGCAACAGATAGTGGCCAAATGATTCCTTTATCATCATGGCTTTGCTCTATTATTGCGGCTAAGAGACGCCCTATTCCAATACCATAGCATCCCATAATTATAGGTTGAAGTATACCCTCGCTATTAAGGGAAATTGCTCCTAACTTCTCACTGAGAAATGTACCTAATTTAAATATATGTCCCACTTCAATACCGCGAGCAGAAGATAGTTTGTTACCACATTTAGAGCAGTCATAGCCAGCATGAGCCAAGGCAATATCGGTTGTAAGATCAACCCGAAAATCTCTGGGGTAATTGGCATTTCTGAAATGATATCCCATTTTGTTAGCCCCAACAACAAAATTAGAACCTTGAGTAATTGAATCATCAGCAATAACCCTGATACCTTTTATTCCTACAGGTGAAGCAAAGCCAGCCACTATCCCTACTTCATTTACTTCACTATCTGTGGCTAATCTGAGTTCAGAGCACTTCAGAGCGTTTCGTAGCTTTGTTTCATTTACTTCCATATCGCCCCGTATAACTACAAAAGTAAATTCGCCATCAGCAGAATAAAACACAGCTTTAAGTGTCTGGTTTGCAGGCACACCAATAAAACTTGCTACCTCCTCTATAGTTTTTGTTCCTGGTGTAGATACTTCTTCCAAGGGTAACATATCCTCGGTATTTATCTTTGCTTTGGCAAATTGAGCCTTCTCCGCGTTAGCAGTATAACCACAACTGGAGCAATAAATAACTTCATCTTCTCCTGAGTCAGTGATGAGCATAAACTCATGGGATTCTTTACCGCCTATGGCACCACTATCAGCTTCTACCATCAGAACAGGCAAGTCCAAGCGAGTATAAATATTCTTGTAAGCCTGAGCCATTTTTTTATAGCTTTCATCCAGTCCATCCTCAGTAATATCAAAACTGTAGAGGTCTTTCATGATAAACTCGCGAACTCTCAGTAACCCACCACGGGGGCGAGGTTCATCACGGAACTTGGTTTGTATTTGATACAACAGTAGTGGGAGATCACGATAGCTTTGAACATAGCGGTGAACAAGCTCTGTGATAACTTCTTCGTGAGTAGGGCCCAAAACCAGGTCATGCTCCTTTCTGTCTTTCAGTGTAAATAGGGATTCCCCGAAAGAGATGTAGCGTCCTGATTGTTGCCACAGTTGGAAAGGCTGTAGCACAGGCAGCATTAACTCCTGTCCACCAGTCTTATTAATTTCCTCCCTGATTATTTGTTCTATTTTTTTGAGCACTCGCCAACCCAGAGGTAAATAGGAGTAAATTCCAGAAGCTGTCTGGGCTATCATACCCGCTCTAAGCAACAATCGATGACTTATACTCTCAACCTCTGCTGGAGTTTGCCGTGAAGTCTTGCCAAAAAGTTTAGAGAAACGCATTTATTAAAGCCTCACATTCCTAAATTCAAACAATTTTTTCTATCTCCTTTGTCAGCGCCAATAGAAAATTTTCCTCGCTCACTGTCTTTACCACTTTACCCTTCCTAAATATAGCACCTTTACCCTTGCCACAAGCAATACCCACATCAGCCTCTTTAGCTTCCCCAGGGCCGTTGACTATGCAACCCATGACCGCTACCTTAATTGGTTCACGTATCTTTTTCAGATATTTATCTACTTCCTGAGCTAATTTAAGCACGTCTGTTTCACTCCTGCCACAGGAAGGACAGCATACCAGCGTTGGCCCTCGCTGGCGCAGTTTCAGACTTTTCAGAATTTCATAAGCAGCAGATACTTCTTCACAGGGGTTAGTACTAAGGGAGACGCGAATAGTATCACCAATACCTTGATACAGAAGTACACCAATACCTACAGCGCTTCTTATAGCACCATCTCGAGGAAGTCCAGCTTCAGTGATACCCAAGTGCAAAGGATAAGATGCTCTATCAGCAATCATCTGGTAAGCTTGTATAGTAGCAAGCACATCGAAAGCCTTAAGCGATATTTTAATCAAATTAAAATCCAGATCCTCCATGAATCTTATCTGCTCCATTGCCAGGTCAACCATCCGTTCAGCTAAGGAAAGGCCAGGCTCGAAATCAGAAGGCAAACTGCCTGCATTTACCCCGATGCGAATAGGAATTTCACTTTCTTTAGCAGCAGTTACTATTTGCGCCATTTGCTCATCATCACGGATATTGCCGGGGTTAAGTCGAATTCCATCAACACCAGCGTTCATGGCAGCTAAAGCTATGCGATAATCAAAATGAACATCGGCAATGAGAGGGGAAGAAACGCTCTTCTTTATGGTAGAGATACTGTCAGCAGATTGTTCATCTGGGACTGCCAGGCGAATTATTTCACAGCCATGCTCTTCCAAGCTTCTAATTTGGTTTATTGTAGCCCTCACATCACGAGTATTAGTTTTAGTCATGGATTGCACTGCAATTGGGGCAGTGCCACCAATTGTTACTTTACCAATCCTCAATGGCATGGTAATACGACGTATCATAGTCCAAAACCTCCTCCTCCAATCAGGCGCAATATGTCGTTAAGTGTTATCGCAATCATAAGTGCAACTAAGATTGCAGTCCCTATAGTTTGGGCTAATCGTACGGCGTGACGGGAAAGACGTTTTCCTCGTTTAATTCCCTCAATAAACGCAACAAGCATACCTCCTCCATCCAGAGGAGGAAATGGGAAGAAATTAAACAGAGCAATTCCCAGGCTAATGATACCAGCCATAAATATTAAGTTACTGAAACCAAATGCCCTTACTGCTTCTACAGTTAATTGGCCAGCTCCTATCGGCCCAACCAGAGCTTTGTCTGGAGTTTCCCTTATTAATGGAATAGAAGCTATTAACATAGCTGGCATATGAATAACATAGCTGGCTCCTGCATGGATTGCTTTCCCTACAGTAATTCGCTCCTTTTCCATATGCGTTCCATTCACCCAAAGTAACTCAGCGCCCATGCTCTGTTGAGCAAAGTCGAATTCCTTGACCATGCTAGCCGTAACTGTTTCTTCTCCCCTGAGCAAAGTTACTTGTATTTCCTGTCCCTTTTCAACGGCATTCAGGATATCTGACATGCCTTCTTTACTATATACAGCCTGGCCATTAATGCCCAGTATGGTATCTCCAGGGATAATGTCAGCCTTGTCCGCTGGCGAGTTTTCCAGTACCTTGTTTACTATATTCCAGCCTAGCAGAACACCAATGAGTCGCCGACCCAACTCTGCATTATATTGAGGCTCTAACTTAGCTTGATAGGTAGAGCTATCACTTTTTTGCAAGCGGAAGGTTAATTCTTGTTCCTCCTTACTTGAATTAATTATATTCTGCATGTCTCCCCATTTGTGTATGGGCACCCCATCTATTTCTAGAATTACATCTCCAGCTTCAATACCAGCCTCTTCTGCCGCCGAATTTTCCATCACGGAGTGCACCATAACCCCATTACTGGCTATCACGGTTATAGGTAATGCAAAGAAAGTGCTAAGCAAAATGAAAGCTAAAAAGACATTGACTAATGGGCCTGCGGCATAGATTGCTAACCTGCTCCACGGACCTTTGCTGGCCAAGCTTCGTGGCACCGTGGGGTCATCCTCGCCAACGCTCCTGACAAAGGCTCCTATTGGTATTGCGTTGAGTGAATATACCGTCTCACCTCGCTTAATGCTGAAAAGCCGTGGGGGGAAACCAAAGCCAAATTCTTCTATCTCTACCCCAAGACGCTTGGCAGTAATAAAATGTCCTAGCTCGTGAAGTGAAATTATAAAGAAGAGAGCCACAATGAAAAGTATGATTGCAATAAGAATATCCATTTCTTACTTTACTCTCAATCTTCTTACACATTCTCTAGCCCAAATATCAGCAGCCAAGATTTGCTCTACAGATGGTTCACCAATGCTCTGATGTTGCTCCAGCGCTTCCTCCACTATCACGGCTATGTCGGTAAAACTGATACGTCCATTAAGGAAAAGTCCTACAGCCACTTCACCAGCGGCACAAAGCACAGCAGGATAAGTTCCCCCTTGTCTACCAGCATTTAGCGCCAGTGTAAGGCAAGGGAACTTATTCAATTCTATCAGATCAAATTTCAGCGATTGAATTTGGTTCATATCCAGACGAGGTAATCCTAAATTGGATAGTCTGTCAGGATAACAGAGAGCGTATTGAATAGGTAGTCTCATGTCGGGGAAGCTGAGCTGTGCTTTTAATGAACCATCTACAAACTCCACCATAGAATGAATAATACTTTGTGGATGAATCAATATTTCAATGCTATCCATAGGAATATCAAAAAGCCAGTGAGCTTCAATAACTTCAAGCCCTTTGTTCATAAGTGTTGCTGAATCAATTGTGATTTTCTTCCCCATTTTCCATGTGGGATGAGCAAGGGCCTGTTGCACTGTTACTCCACTTAGTTGTGACTGAGAATAATGATAAAAAGGGCCACCAGAGGCAGTTAGAAATATCTTTTGTGGTTTGCTTTCTTCGCCACGCAGACATTGCCAGATAGCGCTGTGTTCACTGTCGATAGGTCGAATTTCAGTGTTATGGAGGCTGGCTTCGCGAGTGATAATTCCCCCTGCCATTACCAATATTTCCTTGTTGGCTAAAGCCACTGTTTTTCCTGCCCTCAGAGCTGCCAGAGTAGGGTTTAATCCTTCCTTGCCTGAAGTAGCCACAACGACCAGGTCAACATCAGGATGGCTAGCTATTTCCTCCATAGAGAAGAATTTACTGCCACAGTCGAAGTCAAGTCTAGCAGAGGAATAAAACATCTCAGGTCCAAATTCCCTGATTTGCCTTTCCAGAAGTCCGACATTGTTTCCACCTGTTAAACCAATTACACGAAATCTTGTGTTGAGAGCACAAATAACATCCAGTGTTTGCTGCCCTATGGAGCCAGTTGATCCCAGGACAGCTATTTTTTTTATGCTATTATCCATATCACATAATAGTATACTATAGCTCCAACAAAGATAAGGCTGTCGAAGCGGTCAAGTATGCCGCCATGCCCTGGCAGTAAACTGCCTGATTCTTTTACCGCCATGTTTCGCTTGAATAGAGACTCAACCAGGTCACCAAGTTGAGCAAAGAGGCTAATAATGCAGGCCAGAAGTAGGAGTTGCCAGTACCCAAAAGGCAAAGTGGTAAATAGATTGAGAATTGGAAATAGTATGCTGGCAACTGCGATAGCACTTAAAAAGCCACCAACTGCTCCCCCCCAGGTCTTGCCGGGGCTTATGGCAGAGGCTAATTTCTGCTTTCCCCATGCTCTCCCTACGAAAAAAGCGCCTGTGTCATTGGCAAACGTGGTAAACATAGTCAGGAAAACCAAGTACATACCGCCTTCTAAAAAACGCAAATTGAGCCAGTAGCTAAGCATCCACCCTACGTACAGAGCACCAGCAGCTATCCATGCCCAGTTATGAAATGCCTTTTCTCGTGATGAACAAAATAATAGCCCAATCAAGGAAATTACTATTGTAGCTGTCATAACTAGAGGTAAAACATCCACGTAGTGAGGACTCAACACAAATACTAACGTCCATAGCAAACCAATATAGATCAGAGGTTGCCCTGGACCAAGAGCCATGTGATAGAACTCGAAAGCGCCTGCCAATGCTGCAGCAGCAATGAACAAACTAAATACTGGGTCGCCAATCCAAACAGCGAAAACAACAACAGGGATACCTACAGCAGCGGTGATAACTCTCTGCTTAGACATAACTTTATCTTACCGCTCTTTTTTAAGTTGCAATAGACTGATATCTTTCTTAAACGCCACATACATTATAGGGAAAACTTCATTCAAATCCACTGCAAATGCTGAGGCTATATTTCTTTTATTTCTCTTTCTTTATTTAAGCCTATGCTATTTGCCTTGTCTATAAAAGCATCACTTAGTCCATCAACTTTTTTGATATTAATTTTTAGTTCGTCTTGCGATATTTCCTTATTTTTCTCTAACTCCTTCAACTTTGCGATGCTATCACGTCTTATATTGCGCAGCGCTACACGCCGCTCCTCTACTTTTCGTGCTACCGATTTTGCTAGTTTTATACGCCGCTCTTCGCTGAGAGGGGGAATAACCACTCTAATTACGTTGCCATCACTCGTGGGATTAAGGCCAATATCGGCTTTAAGAATAGCTTTCTCTATATTATGCACTGAAGTTCGATCCCATGGTTGAATTATAATTAGATTAGCCTCAGGTGTGGATAGGCTGGCAATTTGCTGGATTGGAACGGGGGTTCCATGATAATCAACCGCAATATTTTCAATTAGAGCTGGATTGGCACGCCCAGTACGGATTGTAGTCAATTCCTGCGCCAAACCGTCAACAGATTTCTGCATTTTTGAGTTCAGATCGACAAGCACTTCCTCAATCATCAAACTGTCCTCGGCGAGGATAAAGGTGCAATTAACTAATCGCCAAGCTCAAATCTGACAAACCTGCGTACCTTTATATTCTCGCCTACTTTACCTATTGTTTCAGCAATAACTTCCTCTACAGATCTATCTGGGTTTTTGACGAAAGGTTGGAGAAGAAGGCAAACCTCCTTCGGATCCAGTTCCACATCTTCTGGTATTTCTTCCACAGTAACAAATTGGGCGTGTGCAGCGGCTACTTGCATAGCCAGGTCATGAGCAAGCTGCTTAAATTCGTCAGTATGAGCTACAAAATCCGTCTCGCAGTTTATCTCTATTAAAACCCCTATCTGTCCCGTGTGATGAATATATGTCTCAATTATTCCCTTATTAGTGATACGTGCCGCTTTCTTTTCGGCAATCACTAAACCACGGTTCTTTAAATTCTCAATGGCTTTTTCTATATCACCATTTGCTTTCAGCAGTGCATTTTTACAATCAAGTATGCCAGCATTGGTCCTTTCTCTTACTTCTTTGATAACTTCGGTTGATATTGCCATTCAAATAGCCTCAATTCACCCCTGATCTGGCTCAAATGTATAAGAACCCATAATTTCTATAGGTTCCTCTCCCTCCAGAGATGCCAATTCGGGGGTTGCCGTCTCTTCAGAGGGAATTGGTATTTCCCTGCTCTCAAGTATGGCATCAGCTATTTTGGAACTAATTAACCTGATTGTTTTAATGGCATCATCATTGGCAGGAATGGGGTAATCAATACCATCGGGGTTACAATTAGTATCTGTAACAGCTATCACAGGAACATCCAGTTTCTTGGCCTCAGCGAAGGCGATCTTATCCTTGATAGGATCTGCAATGAAAATAGCTCCAGGGAGAGCAGTCATTTCCTTAAATCCCCCCAACTGTCCATTCATGTGCATGATTTTCTTTTCTAATTTCGAGCTTTCCTTTTTAGGCAGATAATCAAATTCGCCTTTCTCTTTTCTGTCCTCCAACCGAACCAGGTAATCGATTCGAGTCTGTATAGTGCTGAAATTAGTCAACATTCCACCAAGCCATCTTTGGTTGACATAATACGCACCACATCTCTTAGCTTCCTCCTCTATTACTTGCTGAGCTTGTCTCTTGGTGCCTACAAAACAAATGGTTTGTCCGCTGGCAATCAAATCTTTGACGAAAGCGCATGCCTCGCCCAGCTTCTTAACTGTTTGTTCCAAATCTATTATGTGTATCCCATTACGCTGTGTGAAGATATATTTCTTCATCTTGGGATGCCAATAGCTAGTCTGATGACCGAAGTGAGCGCCTGCTTCCAGGAGTTCTTTTACTGATACACTTTCCATTATCTTTTCAGCTTCGCACAACAACCGGCGAAACTCGTGTAATGTAACATAATTGGCATAGGAGTGCAACCGCGTGTGCTGGCTGACCACATAGGTAACACTGAACTATGGGTTTTAGCAAGTTCCTTTTCAATATACTCCACAGGGGTAAGATAGACAAGAGACTGATGAGGGCGGTTGAAGTTATACTCAACAAGC
>JAGGZD010000079.1 GCA_021162245.1 Dehalococcoidia bacterium
AGGCTTATGCGGGAAAGGATAAAGACCGGCAAATTAACCCACTCAAAAGATTATCGCCTCATTCGGTAAGATCTTATATGATTCAACGACCCGAAGTTGGGTTAGCTCGTTAAATGATTTGACACGTTACTCGGACAAACTCCTAGGTAAATTGTTATCGCTTATCTCTTTTGTTATACCTTTACATGGCATTGCAGTGATATAGAACCTAGGAAGTATAGCTTGCTTATATTATGCTATACTGAGGCCAAGCTAATGGTTGCTTTACAGGAGCAGGTGAAAAAGGGGGTTAAAATTCTCAAAGCTGGCGGAGCGGTTGCTTTTCCTACTGACACGGTTTATGGCTTAGGTGCTGATTTTTCTAATTTTAAGTCCGTGGAAAGAATTTATGAAGTTAAACAGCGCTCCAAATATTTGCCTCTTCCTTTACTTGTTAATGATATATCTCAAATGAAGGTGTTAGCTGCAACGATATCTCAGCTAACTTTATTTCTAGCCAGGCGCTTTTGGCCTGGAGGTTTGACTTTAATTTTACCCAAAGCAGCTTCGCTGCCTCTTTATCCCATTGGGCAATCTACTGTGGCGGTACGTGTCCCTGCTCACCCTGTTCCTCTAGCTCTTATGGAGGGCTTAGGAAAGCCAATAATCGGAACCAGTGCTAATATTAGTGGTAACTTAAGCACTTCGACTGCTGGCGAAGTTGAGCAACAACTTGGAGACAGAATCGATTTCATTATCGATGGTGGTGAGTGCCCCAGCGATAATGAATCGACTATAGTGGATGCCACAGGCGAAACACCTGTGATTTTGCGTCAGGGTATTATTCCCCAATATGAAATTGAGCAAGCTTTTGAGGAGTATCAAAAGGTGAATAATTATGCGCATTGCTCTGGGTTGTGACCATCGTGGCCTCAGCATAAAACAGGCAATTATGGAATACTTGCCAGAACTGGACTATGATTATTGTGATTTTGGTTGCTACGAAGGTGAATCGGTAGATTACCCTGATATTGCTCAAAGAGTGGGCGAAGCAGTAGCCTCAGGCGAGCTTGACCTAGGCATTTTAATATGTGGCACTGGTATAGGTATGAGTATAGCAGCCAATAAAATAAAAGGCATAAGAGCAGCTTTATGTTACGATGCTTATGCTGCCCTGCGCTCCCGACAACATAACGATGCCAATATTTTGTGCCTCAAAGGGGAGGGCATTGGGGTTAGCTTGGCCATAGAAATTGTCAGAACTTACTTAGGTGCAAATTTTGAGGGTGGCAGGCATGCACGAAGATTAGACAAAATAAAAGTTCTGGAAATGCATTGATGTTATATGTTAAATTCTGCTTTTAGATTATAAGGAAGTGAAAATGAAAAGTGATGTTGTGAAAAAAGGTATTGAGAGAGCACCTCACAGGTCTCTTCTGCATGCTGTAGGTTGTTCTTCCAATGATTGGGATAAACCATTCATCGGAGTGATTAACAGCTTTAGTGAAATTGTTCCTGGTCACATTCATTTACGGTCTGTTGCCCAAGCGGTGAAAGAGGGAATTCAAAGTCGTGGTGGGGTACCTTTTGAAGTTGGTACTATAGCTGTATGTGATGGTATTGCCATGAATCACTCAGGAATGAAATATAGTTTGCCTAGCCGTGAGCTTATTGCTGATTCCGCTGAGATTTTGGCTGAAGCACATGCCTTTGATGGCCTAGTTTTTATTCCTAATTGTGACAAAATAATACCTGGTATGCTGATGGCGGCGGCCAGACTTAACTTGCCCAGTATCTTCATAAGCGGTGGCCCAATGATGGCGGGGAGATTCTATCAAAATGATCGATTGAAGCTAGTTGACCTGAGTTCAGTTTTTCAGGCAGTGGGTGAAACTGTTAACGGAAGCATGTCTGAGGGTGAACTAATGGAGCTTGAGCAAGTTGCCTGCCCAGGTTGTGGTAGCTGTAGTGGTATGTTTACTGCTAATACCATGAACTGTCTGACGGAAGCTTTGGGCATGGCTTTACCTGGCAATGGAACGATACCAGGAGTTCAAGCACGTAGGCTACAACTGGCCTACAAAGCTGGTCAACAAATTATGGATAATCTGAGTAAAAATATTTGTGCCAAAGACATTATTACCAAAAATTCTATTTATAATGCATTTGCTGTTGATATGGCCTTAGGTGGTAGCACCAATTCTGTGTTGCACCTTATGGCTATAGCTCATGAAGCAGGGATTGATTTCCCTTTACCATTGGTGAATGAAATTAGCGAGCACATTCCTCATATATGCAAGTTGAGCCCAGCAGGGGATTACCACATTGAGGATTTGGATTTAGCTGGTGGTATTCCTGCAGTAATGCAAGAAATAGCTGGGCTATTAAATCTTGAGTCAAAAACCGTATTGAACAAACTACTGGGTGAGACGATAAAAAATGCCAGGGTTAAGAGCAGGGAAGTGATTCACTCATTATCGAATCCGTATAATGCTACAGGTGGTATTAGCATACTGTTTGGTAACCTGGCACCTCAAGGTGGGGTGGTGAAAAACGCTGCAGTAGCCCCTGAGATGCTGGTTCATCGTGGCCCAGCACGAGTTTTTGATAGCGAAGAGGAAGCTACTACTGCGATAGTGAAAGGAAAATTTAAACCTGGAGAAGTGATTGTCATACGTTATGAAGGGCCTAAAGGGGGGCCTGGTATGCGTGAAATGTTAACACCCACTTCACTTCTTAGTGGCATGGCTATGGATGGTAAAGTAGCACTGATTACCGATGGTCGTTTCTCGGGGGCAACAAAAGGGGCTGCTATCGGCCATGTTTCACCCGAGGCAGCAGAGAGAGGCCCTATAGCTGCTGTGGAAGATGGCGATATTATTCAGATAGATATTCCAAATTACAAATTAGAGATAGAATTGACCCAGGAGGAGGTGCAGCGAAGATTAAATCTGTTGTCACCTTTCAAGCCAAAAGTTGAAACAGGCTATCTTAAACGCTATGCTGATAAGGTGACTTCAGCTAGCGAAGGAGCTGTGTTCACTAACAGATAGGAGTTTTTATGAAGAAGACAGGGGCTCAAATTTTATGTGAAAGCTTGATTAAAGAAGGGGTTGAGGTGATTTTTGGTATTCTGGGTGGTGCCCTGTTGCCGGTGTACGATACCCTCCCACAATATCCACAGCTGCGACATATACTGGTTCGCCATGAACAGGGAGCGGCCCACGCTGCTGATGGCTATGCTAGGGTTACTCACAAAGCAGGGGTATGCATCGCTACATCAGGCCCGGGAGCCACTAACCTGGTAACTGGAATTGCTAATGCTTATATGGATTCCTGCCCAATGGTAGCTATAACTGGGCAGGTAGGCAGGCCTTTTATTGGCAAGGATGCGTTCCAGGAGACAGATATTACGGGGATTACTCTTCCTATCACAAAGCATAATTATCTTGTTGATGATACTGCGGAGCTGGCACGGACGGTTAAGGAAGCTTTTTATATCGCTCAAACGGGAAGGCCAGGCCCTGTGCTCATTGATATGCCAAAAGATGTGCAGCAAGAGGAAGTCGAATTTACCTATCCTGAGAAAGTCGATTTACCGGGTTACAAATTTGTCTCACGTGGGCACTTAGCTCAAATTAAAAAAGCAGTAGGTCGTATTAATAAAGCCGAAAGGCCTGTAATTATTGCTGGCAGAGGGATTGTCATTTCCCAAGCTTACAATGAACTTAAAGAGTTAGCAGAGAAAGCACAAATACCAGTAGTCAATACACTTCTTGGTATTAGTTCTTTCCCTGGGGCTCATATACTGAATTTTGGCATGATAGGAATGCATGGCATGGCTTACGCTAATATGGCAGTGCAAAACGCTGACCTTATTATTGCTGCTGGCATGAGATTTGACGATCGGGCTACAGCAAACACTAAAAGGTTCGCACCGCAAGCTGGTGTTATTCATATTGATATCGATCCCGCAGAAATAGGGAAAAACGTACCAGTGGACATACCTATAGTTGGTGATGTTAAGAATGTGTTAAAGGCTATTAATAAGCAAATTGAACGAAGAGACCATTTGGATTGGATCACTCAGCTAGATCAGTGGCGACGTGAGCATCCATTACTGGGCCACGATCAGGGTAATGAACTTTTACCTCAATATGTTATTCGTCAGATTCAAGAAGCTACCCAGGGCAATACTATAATAGTCACAGGGGTAGGACAGCATCAAATGTGGGCGGCGCAACACTTTGTTTATACTAAACCCAACAGCTTTATTTCCTCGGGTGGTTTGGGGACCATGGGATTTGAGCTTCCTGCTGCCATAGGAGCTAAGGTTGCTCACCCTGAGGAAATGGTGTGGTCTATTGCCGGCGATGGTGGTTTTCAAATGACCGTTCAGGAGCTAGGTACCATAGCACAAGAAAACATCGCTGTTAAAATAGCTATCATCAATAATGGCTACCTGGGAATGGTGAGGCAGTGGCAGGAACTCTTTTATGAGCGCCGCTATGTTGACACGAAACTCTGGAATCCTGATTTCGTGAAAATTGCCGAAGCTTATAATATATCTGGAATTAAGGTAAAAAGCAGAGAGGAAGTAGCTCCAGCTATACAAAAAGCGATGGATCATCCTGGGCCTTTCCTTATTGATTTTGTTGTTGAACCAGAGGAAAATGTCTATCCTATGGTGCAACCTGGAGAAAGTCTCAGTCGACTTCTGGAGACACCAAAACCTGAAATGATAAGCAGCTATTGAGCTATTTGAGGAAAAATGAGTTTGACTAATAAAAAACATACTTTAGTAGCATTGGTAGAAGATAGGCCTGGTGTGCTAAATAGGGTGGCTAGTTTATTTCGGCGCCGAGCCTTTAACATTGAGAGCATCGCTGTGGGGCGTAGCGAAAAACCTGGCTTATCACGTATGACTGTTGTGGTTGATGGCAATTCTGCAAAGATAGAACAAGTGAGGAAGCAGTTAGATAAGCTAATCAATGTGGTCAGAGTGACTGATATAACTGCTGAGGATATAGTAACCAGAGAATTAGCCCTGATTAAGGTCAATGCTACTACCGCAACCAGGAGTGAAATTATGCAAATTGTTGACATTTTCCGAGCCAATATAGTTGATGTTGCTTCTAATTCGCTAACAGTAGAAGTTACTGGCGATGAAGATAAGGTAGAATCTATGCTTGAACTTCTTCGTAGCTTCGGAGTGAAAGAGATTAGTAAAACTGGTAAAATTGCTTTGACACGCGGATGAGTTGCTCAAACAAATAAACTATTGTGGTCTAAAGGTTCGAGATTCTGATACAGAAATTTTAAGGAGGGAAACATGGCTAAAATTTATTATGACAAAGACGCTGACTTAGATTTGATCAAAGGGAAAATGATTGGTGTTATTGGCTATGGTAGCCAGGGACATGCCCATGCTCAAAATCTAAAGGATAGTGGGTGCCAGGTTCTCGTTGCCAGCAGGGTTGGAGGTGCAGGGTGGAAGGCAGCACAAAATGATGGTCTTAAAGTGGCTAGTGTTGCTGAGGTCGTGGAAGCAGCGGACATTATTATGATGCTGGCTCCTGACACTTTACAACCTCGAATTTATAAAGAGTCGATCGAGAAGAAATTATCACCAGGCAAGACTTTGATGTTTGCTCATGGTTTTAATATCCACTATTCACAAATTTCACCTCCTTCTAACATTGATGTTAGCATGATAGCTCCTAAAGGCCCGGGGCATATAGTGCGTAGACTTTATGTTGAAGGTTCTGGAGTCCCTGCTTTAGTTGCTGTGTATCAAGATTACTCAGGTAAAGCTCGGGATATTGCTTTGGCTTATGCCAAGGGTATTGGTAGTGCTAGGGCTGGTGTCCTGGAAACGACTTTTGCTGAGGAGACTGAAACTGACCTTTTTGGTGAACAAACAGTGCTTTGTGGTGGGGTTAGCTCCTTGGTCAAAGCTGGTTTTGAAACCTTGGTAGAGGCTGGCTATCAACCTGAGATTGCCTATTTTGAGTGTTTTCATGAATTAAAACTTATCGTTGATCTTATGTACCAAGGTGGCTTAAGTTATATGAGATACTCGATAAGTGATACTGCTGAATATGGCGATTACAGCAGGGGGCCACGAGTTATTGATGGTTTAGTTAAAGAAGAGATGGAACAAATTCTGGCAGAGATTCAGGATGGTAGCTTTGCCAGGGAATGGATTTTAGAGAACCAGGCTGGCAGACCCAGCTACAACGCTATGAAACGAACGGAGGCTAAACACCAAATTGAAATTGTGGGCAAAAAGTTAAGAGATATGATGTCTTGGCTAAAGAAAAAGTAAATATTCAAAAGTGGATGTATTATGGACAAGGTAATAATCTTTGATACTACTTTGCGTGATGGAGAACAGGCAGCCGGCGCAAATTTAAATGTTCGAGAGAAACTGAGGATAGCCAAACAACTGGATGAATTGGGTGTGGATGTTATTGAAGCTGGTTTCCCTGTTAGCTCTCCCAGCGACTTTGAATCTGTTTGCCTTATTAGCAAGGAAATCCGTCGGCCTGTAATCTGTGCCCTGTCTCATGCAAACGCCCATGCTATAGATAGGGCATGGGAGGCAATCAGAGAAGCTGCTCATCCGAGGATTCATGTTTTTATGTCTGCTTCGGATGTTCATCTTCTGTATCAACTTAACAAAAGTCGTGAAGAGACCTTGGAGATTTCCAGGGAAATGGTAAGTAGAGCTAAGAATTATGTTGACGATGTTGAGTTTTCTCCAATGGATGCTAGCAGGGCTGAACCTGCTTACCTCTACAATGTCTTAGAATCTGTGATTGATGCTGGGGCGACAACAGTGAACATACCCGATACCGTAGGTTATGCTACTCCATATGAATTTGGTGAGTTGGTCCAAGGTATTTTGGCCAATGTCCCAAATATCCATAAGGTTGTAGTAAGTGTTCATTGTCATAACGATTTGGGATTGGCTGTAGCTAATAGCCTTGAAGCAATACGAGCGGGTGCGCGGCAGGTTGAATGTACTATCAATGGTATTGGTGAGCGAGCGGGGAATGCTTCTCTGGAAGAAATCGTCATGGCAGTAAAAACTCGCCAAGATTTCTTTAACCTCATTACTAATGTTGACACTACTCAGATTTACAAGACGAGTCGTCTTGTAAGTGAACTATCTGGCTTTGCTGTTCAATCTAACAAAGCTATTGTGGGGGCAAATGCCTTCCGCCATCAGTCAGGCATTCATCAAGATGGTTTAATAAAGAAAGTCACAACTTATGAAATTATGGACCCAAAGTCTGTTGGTATATTGGCAAATACTCTCGTGTTGAGTAAGTTGAGTGGTAAACATGCTTTCAAAGAAAGATTAGCAGAGCTTGGCTATTCTTTAGATGAAGAATCTTTGAGGCGAAGTTTTCAGAGCTTTAAAGAGTTAGCCGACAAGAAAAAGGAAATCACTGATCGTGATATTGAATCTTTGGTGACGGAAGAACTTCGTACTGTTACTGAAACATACCATCTCGATCATGTTGAAATTTCTTGTGGTAATCACAGTCTTCCCACAGCTTCAGTTAGGCTTATTGGCCCTGATGGACAAAGTCTAGCTGATGCTGCCTTAGGCACGGGGCCAGTGGATGCTGTGTATAAAGCTATCAATCGGATAGTTGGAATACGTAATAAGCTTACAGAATTTACTATTAAATCAGTTACTGGAGGCATTGATGCTATTGGTGAAGTATTGATTAGAGTCGAGAGTGACGATGAGACATATACGGGGCGTGGTGCATCGACTGACATTATAGTTGCCAGTGCGAAAGCATATATGAATGCCCTGAATCGATTTTTAGCTAAAAAAGCCATTGAGGAGGAGAAAACTTAGTTGCCTCTATGGTTGGAAATGATATTGCGATTGCTTTTAGCTAGTGCTTCAGGTGCAGCTATTGGTTATCAGCGAAAGCGAGCTGGGAAACCAGTCGGAATGCGCACCTATATTTTGGTTACTTTAGGCGCAGCTCTATTTACTATAGTTTCTGTTTTTGGATTTACAGGGGCAGTTGATCCCTCACGAGTTGCTGCAGGTGTAGTAGTTGGTATTGGCTTTATTGGTGCTGGCGTCATATTTCGTCGCCCTCAGGCAGGAGAAGTAACAGGGCTAACCACAGCAGCGAGCATGTGGGCTGCTGCTGCTGTAGGTTTAGCTGTTGGATCTGGCTTATACTTGATTTCTATTGTTGCAACTCTCCTCATAGTAATTAGCTTGGTGTTTTCTAAGATCCTTGATTAAAATTGGGGGGGGTAAAAATAGTTTCCCTCTGGATGGAGTGATATTAATGAAAACCTTAACTGAAAAAATATTAGCGGCACATAGTGATAAACGGAAAGTCAACACTAACGAATTTGTAAATGTAAAAGTTGATATGGTCTTGTCCAATGATGTGACAGCGCCTTTAGCTATTAAAGAGTTTCGAAGGCTTGGGGTATCTAAAGTTTTCGATTCCAAAAAGGTAATTATGGTTCCTGATCACTTTTGTCCTAACAAAGATATACAGTCTGCGGAGCAGGCAAAGCTTATGCGGGAATTTGCTAAAGAGCAGGGAATAAACTATTTCGAAGTGGGGCGAATGGGAATAGAACATGTACTTTTGCCTGAACAAGGTTTTGTTTTACCGCGACAGGTTATCGTTGGTGCTGATTCACATACTTGCACATACGGGGCTTTGGGTGCTTTTGCTACTGGCATGGGGTCAACTGATGTCGCTGTAGCTATGGCAACTGGTGAGATATGGATGAAGGTGCCGCCAACAATCAAATTTAGTTATCATGGCAAATTACCTGAATGGGTTGGTGGCAAAGATCTCATTCTCTATACCATTGGTGATATTGGTGTAGATGGTGCACTTTACTCAGTTATGGAATTTGATGGTGAGGTCATTGACGAACTACCAATGGATGGACGCTTTACTATGGCAAACATGGCTATTGAAGCCGGAGCCAAAGCGGGTATGTTCAAAGTGGATGGCAAGATTGAAGAGTATATGAAGCAACATTCTCGTCATTACCATTCTGAACGAGTGGAGAAATCCTGCTCGGATGAGAATGCTGAATATTCCAGAATCATTGAATACGATGTGTCGAGAATTGAACCCCAGGTGGCTTTTCCTCACATCCCCTCTAATACTAAACCTGTAAGTCATGCAAGGGGTGTAAAACTGGACCAGGTGTTGATTGGCGGTTGTACTAATGGCCGTCTTGGCGATTTGCGAGTGGCAGCCAAATTTCTTCACGGCAGACAAATACATTCGGACCTTAGGTGCATTATTCTCCCTGGCTCACAAAAGGTTTATCTTGATGCTTTGAGAGAAGGATTGATAGAAACCTTTATAAAGGCTGGGGCTGCGGTAAGCACACCTACTTGTGGGCCTTGTCTTGGTGGTCACATGGGGGTTTTAGCTGCTGGTGAACGTTGCTTATCCACCACAAACCGTAACTTCGTGGGCAGAATGGGAAGCCCAAAATCTGAGGTCTATCTGGCTGGACCGGCTGTAGCTGCCGCCAGTGCTATTCAGGGTAGAATTGCCAGCCCTGAGGAAGTCATATATTAAATGTGACTAAGGTCAATCTACACGAAAAACAAGCACAAAAACATGAAGATTGGTTTGGGAGAGGTTATAGTGGAGGCTTATTTATTGTGGTCAAGACAGTAGAGTGAGGAGTGAGAATGTTTGGTTGGCTTGCTTGATCTTGTGGTAAGGAGGTATGAAAAGAAATTGCAACTGAAAGGTAAGGTCCACAGATTCGAGTCCGATGTCAATACAGATGTTATTATCCCTGCGCGATACCTTAATGTTTCTGAGCCCGGTGAATTAGCCAAACATTGCATGGAAGATATCGACCCTGAATTTACCGCCAAAGTTAATCCCGGAGATATAATCGTTGCTACTACCAATTTTGGCTGTGGTTCATCACGCGAGCATGCTCCTTTAGCTATTAAAGCTTGTGGTGTATCTTGTGTCATCGCCCAGAGTTTTGCCCGTATCTTCTTTCGCAATGCTATTAATATCGGCTTACCTCTTCTTGAGTATACTGAATCACTGGATGTGATAGAGAATGGCGACATACTAGAAGTAGATTTGTCTACTGGCGTGATTAAGAATATTACCAAAAATAAAACAGTTATGGCTAACCCGTATCCTGAATTTATGATGGATATCATTGATGCTAATGGTTTAATCGAATATACTAAACACCAGTTACAAGAAACTTAAGTGTTACTCTGTACAATAGTAGATAATCTTTGGGATTTTTACTATGCTTGGAATAATATGCATCTAAAAAATGAGAGGTGAATAAACGTGGAATTTGATATTGCAGTCTTAGCTGGAGATGGTATTGGCCCTGAAGTTATAGCCGAGGCAGTAAAAGTCCTAAAAGCAGTAGGTGAAAATTATGGGCATATATTCCATTTACGTCAGGGCTTAATAGGGGGTATTGCTATAGATACACTGGGAACAGCTCTCAGCGAAGAAACTGTAAATATGTGTAAGCAGTGTGATGCTATATTGCTTGGAGCACTTGGTGGGCCAAAATGGGATGACCCCAAAGCCAAAGTTCATCCTGAAGATGGACTTTTAGACATAAGAAAAAAGTGCAAACTATTTGCCAATTTACGTCCGGTAAAAGTTTTGCCCATGCTGTCTAATTCTACCAACCTCAAACCCGAAGTCATTAGGGGCGTTGATTTGATAGTAATAAGGGAGCTGACTGGAGGACTTTATTATGGGCAACCTAAAAAACAATGGCGAAACTCAGAGGGAAGACAAGGCGTTGATACAATGGCTTACTCTGAAGCAGAAATTGAACGTATAGTGCGAGTTGGATTTGAATTAGCTCGTACGCGGGCGAAGAAACTAACCTCAGTTGATAAAGCCAATGTGCTCCAATCATCGCGACTATGGCGCCAAATTGCTACTGAAATCTCTGCTGATTATCCTGATGTTGAGCTGGAGCATATGCTTGTCGATGCCTGCGCTATGCGATTTATCCAGCACCCAACTGAATTTGATGTGCTGGTTACTGAGAACACGTTTGGAGATATCCTTACCGATGAAGCTTCAATGCTGGCTGGTTCTATGGGCATGTTACCTTCAGCCAGCCTGGCGGGAATCCCCAAGGGGAGAGCATTTGGTTTATATGAGCCAATCCATGGCAGTGCGCCGCGACGAGCAGGGCAAAACTTGGCTAATCCTATCGCCACTATTTCAAGTGTAGCCATGATGCTTCGCTACTCGTTTGAATTAGATGTGGAGGCTCAGGCTATAGAGAAT
The DNA here is from genome assembly GCA_021162245.1 of Dehalococcoidia bacterium. Lineage (GTDB taxonomy): Bacteria > Chloroflexota > Dehalococcoidia > GIF9 > AB-539-J10 > JAGMDB01. Next base: position 11,304 of record JAGGZD010000079.1, read on the forward strand.
GCTGTGATTGCTGTCTTGGAAGAAGATTATAGAACTTACGATATAATGGCGGAAGGCAAAATCAAAGTGGGGACAAGAGAAATGGGCGATTTGATTGCTCAGAGAATAAAATGCCAATGATACAGATATACGACACAACTTTACGAGATGGTGCTCAACAGAAGGGAATTTCTCTTTCTGTTCGAGACAAGCTAAAGATTGCTCAATACTTAGATAAACTTGGTGTTGATTTTATTGAAGGCGGATGGCCTGGTTCTAATCCCAAAGACCTAGAATTTTTTGTCAAGGCCCAGAAATTAAATTTGAAGCACAGCATAATAGTGGCTTTTGGTAGTACCAAGCGTGCGAATTGTAAAGTGGAAGAAGATGTTAATCTTAATGCTCTGGTGGAGTCTAATGTTGAAGTAGTTACTATTGTAGGCAAGAGTTGGGACAGGCAGGTGACTCAAGTTCTGCAGACTACGTTGGAAGAGAATCTCAATATGATCACAAATTCTATTACCTACCTGAATACAAAAGGCCTCAGAGTTTTTTTCGATGCCGAACATTTTTTTGATGGTCATAGAGCTAACCCTGAATATGCGTTGGAGACCGTTGTCTGTGCTGCCAAAGCTGGCGCTGAATGCATAATCCTTTGTGATACTAATGGTGGCACCTTGCCCCAGCAGGTAGTAGAATCTATCGAAGCCACCAGAAGAGCGACTTCTGTCCCTCTGGGCATTCATGCTCATAACGATATTGAACTTGCTGTATCTAACTCTCTAGCTGCTGTTTGTGCAGGAGTCAATCAAATTCAAGGAACTATTAATGGGTATGGTGAACGGTGTGGCAATGCCAATCTTTGCTCTATCATCCCAACGCTAAAGCTTAAAATGGGCATTAATTGTGTTACCGATAAACAACTAAGTAAGCTTAGCGACATTGCGCACTATGTATCTGAGGTAGCTAATTTGTCTCCTTATGATCGACTTCCTTATGTAGGCGTCAATGCCTTCACGCATAAGGCAGGGATACATGTCTCTGCTTTGACAAGATGGAAAGATAGTTACCAGCATATAAAGCCTGAATTGGTAGGCAATCGGCCTCATGTGATTATCTCCGAATTAGCGGGTAAGAAGAGCATTATCTTCAAAGCTAAAGAGCGTGGATTACCTCTTCCTGGAAATAAGGAAATTGAAAAGATATTAAAACAAATCAAGTTACAGGAGCAGCAAGGTTTTCAATATGATAGCGCTGAGGCCTCATTCGCTTTACTGCTTTACCGTGCTCAACCTTATTACAAACCCCCCTTTGAGTTAGTTGATTTTATGGTGGTAGTGGAAAAACGTCGTCGCCCACCTAGTAATAGGAATCGAGAAAATACATTATCAGAAGCCATCATTAAGATTAAAGTAGATAATAAGCTAGTACATACTGCTGCTGAAGGTGATGGACCTGTCAACGCGCTTGACCAGGCCCTACGTAAAGCTTTGATGCAGTTCCATCCCAATTTGGCTGTTGTGGAACTTATTGATTACAAGGTGCGTATACTTGAAGGAAGTACTGGTACTGCTTCACGAACGCGGGTGCTCATTGAATCTAGTGATGGGAAGGAACACTGGCGAACTGTAGGTAGCTCAACTAACATCATTGAAGCTAGCTGGCTAGCTCTAACAGACAGCATAGAATACTGGTTGATAAAGCAAATTGGGGAAAAGAAAGTTAAGCGAAGCTGAAGTTTCGCTTAACTTAGATTGGTCAATCTTCCTTGCAATGATGTCTTGCTAACCCTTGATAACACCTAATGGTGTTGCTCTGACTACTTTTCTAGAAATGCCGGCTTGATGACAGATATCAATTACCTCATTGACATCCTTGTAAGCTTGAGATGCCTCTTCAGCTAATGACGATATATCCCCCGTTTTAATGACGATACCTCTTCTTTCTAAACCTTGTGCCACATTCTTACCTTGCAAACTTCGCCTGGCAGCATGACGGCTTAGTACTCTACCAGCGCCATGGCAGGTAGAGCCAAAGCTTTCCTCCATCGCTTTGTGGGTGCCCACAGCGATAAAAGAACAACTGCCCATATCGCCTGGAATAAGTACTGGTTGGCCTATTTCTTTATACTTTAGCGGAATTTCTTTGTGTCCAGAGGGAAAAGCTCTGGTAGCTCCCTTGCGATGTACACAAACCTTAAGATTTTGTCCATTCACTTTATGTTTTTCTATCTTGGCAATGTTATGAGCTACATCGTAGACTTGTTCCATTCCAAGTTTCTGAGGACTTTTATCAAAGATTTTGGAGAAACTTTCCCTGACCCAATGGGCAATACATTGTCGGTTGCACCAGGCATAATTAGCAGCGCATGCCATAGCGGACAAATAATCCTTACCCTCCTTTGACTCTATAGGGGCACAAGCAAGTTGACGATCAGGAAGCTGTATCCCATATTTTGATACTGCCTTTTCCATGACACGTAGATGTTCGGTGCATACCTGGTGCCCGAAACCTCGAGAGCCAGTATGAATCAAAATTAATATTTGGTTTACTTCATTAATGCCCATAACACTGGCTATTTTGGGCTCAAAAATCTCTCTCACCACCTGGATTTCGAGGAAATGATTCCCTGAACCCAGAGTGCCTATCTGAGGCATACCTCTCTTCATTGCTTTATCGCTTATCCTGTCTGGGTCAGCATATTTCATACATCCATTTTCTTCTGTAACGTCTAAATCTTTTGCAGAGCCAAAACCGCGTTTCACAGTCCAATGAGCTCCCTCAATTAGTAATTCTCTCATCTCTTTTTGATTTATTTTGATCTTTCCTTCGGAGCCCAGGCCAGATGGTATGTTGACGAATAATTCATCAACGAGTTGTTTGATTCTGGGTTTTACTTCAGCTTCGGTGAGATTGGTGCGCAGTAGCCTCACACCGCAGTTAATATCATAACCCACACCACCTGGAGAAATTACGCCGTCTTTAACATTCATAGCAGCAACTCCACCTATGGGAAACCCATAACCCCAGTGGATATCTGGCATAGCCATGGAGAAATTGACTATTCCGGGCAGGAAGGCTACGTTGGCAATTTGTGTCAGTGATTGTTCCTCGCATATTGATTTTAGCATCTCCTCACTAGCATAGATTAAACCAGGAACTCTCATGCCATCTTTATAATTCGAGGGGATTTTCCAATGATAATTGTCTATTTTAACAAGTTGTCCCTGCCACTTTGACATATCCTAACTCCTTAAACATCAAAGATTACCTGTACTCCGTAACCGTTGCTGTCTCTGTCTATTTTTAACATATGGTAGGTAGCTGCTTTTACCTCTCTTTTTATATTATGTCTTAGGGGATCGAATTTTTCTCCATAACATATAGCTTTAATGTGCTTGCTGTTCAAATTTTCAATATCAAATTTTTTAAATAGGATGTGTTCAACGTCAAAGAGATAAATAAGTTCGTTGAGCCATTCTACTAGTAAATTATCTCTGTCTTCACTGGTTATCTCCACGGGCCGTTTTATCTTTTCTTTAATGCTTTTGGGCTCTGTTATCAAGCTGGATAAGGCTAGCGCGGCATTAGAGAAAAGTTGTTTGACAGTGATTCCGTAAACAATAATGCCGACATCGGCAGTATGATTAATGATTTTGAAAGTCTTTTTGGCCATTTCAATTTATTATATAATCGAGATGATTTTATTACAGCACGCGACATGCAATTTGTGGGTCTGGCTTGAAGCAAGTGTAACAAGTTATTCCCAGACTTCAAAATGCCTACAAATCAGACTAGCTAAGCAGGTTGCATTTGGGATAATTTGCATCTTCCTCGGCATTAACCAGTTTTAAGACGTGCTATTGCCATGGCAAGAAAACCGATGCCAAGGCCAATGAAAAGACCCTGCACAAAATACCCTAATGCCCACCCAATGCCCATACCAATAAACAGGCATGCTGGGATAAACAACCCACTGATTTCCCGTTTTTTCTTAGTTTCTTCTTTCTCGTTAGTCATCTCTGTTGTCTCCTTCTAAATCTTGTTTTAATTTGCCAGTATTCCCTTCATATAGTTTATGGATTATACACATAATGGGTTGATAGGCAGGCACCTTCATATTTATGGACTATCCACTCTACGATAGACATCATCTTTCCCAATATAGAGTAGCCTTACTGGTCTGGCTAATGTAAATATTTCTCCGTAATCTACAGATCCTCTAAAGGTATTATACTACTAGCGTCAAGGTAATATGGTGTGCTGGCTGACCACATAGGTAACACTGAACTATGGGTTTTAGCAAGTTCCTTTTCAATATACTCCACAGGGGTAAGATAGACAAGAGACTGATGAGGGCGGTTGAAGTTATACTCAACAAGCC
>JAGGZD010000127.1 GCA_021162245.1 Dehalococcoidia bacterium
ATTTTCACTCCCTCATTAAGCCTACAAACAGTGTCAAACCTCCTAAACCCACCCTGCCTTTCCTTCATTTTCTCCCGACCCACGGATTAAGGCTAACGCAGATAGATTGCATGAGTAATAGCTTTGTGCTAAAGTTACACTCTAATTGGAGTGTCATGCAGAATAAAGTTACCATCAAGATACCACGGGAGCTTTATCACAAGCTGGGACAACTAATAGAAGGAACTGGTTTTTCCAGCGTCACGGAATTCGTTGTCTTTGTCATGCGAAGTTTGACCTCCGACAGCGAAATAAGGGTAAATGATAAGCTAACCGCAGAGGAAGTGCGTGCTGTGAGGGAGAGGTTAAAAATACTCAGCTATCTAAAGGAGGAAAAGTGAACAAGGGAAAGGAACCCACAAAGGCTGTATTGTTATCTAATGACCTCTATGAGAAGATACAGGAAAGGGTGACTAATACAGAATTTAACTCGGTAGATGAATATGTGATATTCGTCATGGAGGAAGTCCTCAAGGATGAAGAGGACCAGGCCTTGAGTAAAGAGGATGAAGAGGAGATAAAGAAAAAGCTCAAGGCTTTTGGTTATTTGGAATAAATGGTATGAGATTTTCTGAATGGTCTATAGAGAATCTAGAGAACACAAAAGAGAAGAGGGAGCAATAGAGACGCTGGTGGTTACATCTTCTTCGGCTATTGTGACGGAATTTGTTATGCTTCCCATTCTCATGCCACAAGCAGCTGTAAATGAAATAGGGGCTACAACACATCATAGTGACAATCATCCAATTCTAAAGGATGGATAAGATATAAAATGAACATGCGCAAACTTAGAGATATTATTGCAATACTTGCGATCATATCTGGAGGTTGGAGCATAACAAATACATTTGTTTTTTGATACGAAATCTTAGGAGGTAATTATTGTGCCTGAGCTAAAGGATCTGGAAGATAGAACCCTGTATATAATAAGAGAGGCTTATGCTAAATTTAAGAAACCAGCAGTGCTATGGAGCACCGGCAAAGACAGCACCACCATGCTATGGCTCTGCCGTAAAGCTTTCCTGGGTAAAATTCCTTTCCCCGTGATTCATATAGACACAGGTTATAAATTCAGACAGATGTATGAGTTCAGAGATAGAATTGCTACAGAGTGGGGCTTAGATTTAGTGGTGGCTAAAAACGAAGAGGCGATGAAAGAAGGGGTGGGTCCTCAGAATGGCAAATTTGAATGCTGCACCAGATTAAAAACACAGGCACTGATGGAATGTTTAGAGAAAAATGGATTCGACGCCTTGATTCTGGCTATAAGGAGGGATGAGCATGGCATAAGAGCCAAAGAAAGATATTTCTCTCCACGAGATGAATCCTTCAAATGGAATTACAAAGACCAGCCCCTGGAGATGTGGGACCAGTACCAGAGCGTAACCGAAGATAGAACTCACACCCGAGTTCACCCAATTCTTCATTGGAGAGAGCTGGATGTATGGGAATACTTCAAGCAGGAGAACCTCCCGGTAAATCCGATGTATTTTGCTAAAAACGGGAAAAGGTACAGAAGCCTTGGTTGTGAACCCTGCACCAACACTATAGATTCCAACGCCAGCAATATTGATGAGATAATAGAGGAGTTAAGGACCACCCGAATTGCAGAGAGATCTGGTAGGGCACAGGACAAGGAGAAAGCTTTCACCATGCAAAAACTCCGTGCACTGGGGTACATGTAAGGAGAATTATGAAGATAAATGTAGTTATCGTAGGACATGTCGACCATGGTAAATCCACACTCATCGGCAGGCTTCTCTATGATTCCGAGAGCATCAATGAGGGCCGTGTAGAAGAAATACAGAAACTGGCAGAGGAATACAAGCGAAGATTCGAGTTCGCCTATTTCCTCGATTCCTTTGACGATGAGCTGAAAGAGGAACGCACCATAGATACCACAGGAGTAATGTTTAAGAGCCGGAAGAACCTCTACTCCATCACCGACGTTCCTGGCCATAAGGAATTCATCAAGAATATGCTCACAGGTGCGTCCCATTCTGATGTGGCAGTTCTGGTAGTCGCGGCCAACGAGGGTATACAGGAACAAACAGGGAGGCACGCCTTTCTGGTCCACATGCTCGGGATAAAGAAACTCTTCGTCGTGATTAACAAAATGGACATCGTCGACTATAGCAAGAAAGTTTTCCAGGACACCAGGAACAAAATGTCGCATCTACTGGCCTCTTTCGGTTATCACGATGTGCCTTTTATTCCTGGTTCGGCTATGGAAGGAGATAACATCTACAAACCATCACAACACATGAAATGGTATAACGGAACCACCTTGATTGACACCCTTGATAATGTGTCGGTAGAAAGAGTGGTGAAACCGCTTCGATTTGTCGTCCAGGATACCTATTCAGTTGATTCCGAAAAGGTCGTTGTGGGCAGGGTCGAATCCGGCACTCTACATGTTGGCGACGAGGTGATTTTTCAGCCTTCGAACGTCATAGCCAAAGTGCAGAAGATAGTAGTTTACCAGCATGACCTGGCAGAGGCGAACAGGGGAGATAGCATCGGGATCGTTGTAAACAAGGAAGTGGAAAGAGGGGATGTTTGTGGATTGCCGAAATTGCCACCGATAGCTGTAACGGAGTTCCTGGGAGAGGCTGTGCTTCTTGACAAGAAGCTTCAAGAAGGAGACGAGGTAGAGTTGAGGTGTGCAACCAGATGGGTCAAGTGCAGAATACAACGCATCAGGGAAAAGATAAACTCGGAGACCGGCGAGGTCATTGAAAATAACCCTGCCGAGATAAGCGAAAATGAGGCGGCACTCATTGAATTTTCCTGCGAACCGGTGGTGGTAGAAAAGTTCTCTGAGATACCCGAGCTTGGCAGGTTTGTCCTGGTAAGAAACAAAAACATCGGAGCAGGGATAGTACTGGAAACAACCAGTCAAAAATAAACACTAAACAAGAAATATAAAATATTGAATAAATACAAATGCCTAAATCTAAAGACCGTTTCAGTTACTCGTATTTTGAATTTATTAAGAGATCAAGAGTTGGAATTTTCCTTATTGGAGGTTTGCGATGTTTTTTGTACTTGGAATAGATGCAGCAACATGGACAGTAATCAGGCCAAACCTTGATAGTCTGCCTAATTTTAGAAAACTCATCCAGATTGGAAAGAGCAAGGAGATGGTGCTCACCGAAAAACCTATCTCCCCTTCAGTCTGGTGTAGCATGTTCTGCGGGAAAATGCCGCAGGAACATGATCATCACGCCTTCGTTTCTGGAGGCAACCTGGTCAAGCGCGAGGATATAGCAGTTAAATTCATCTGGGATATACTGCAACAAAAAGGGAAAAAGGTCAGGGTTTTAAATGTCCCTTTTATAGTGCCACCATACTGCTTCAATACCTACTTCAAGCCTATCGGCTTTGGGCTTCCTTCCAATGAGAAGGAATGGCAACAAGAACTGGAAAAAGTAACCGAATATACAAAACAATTCATATTGGAGAAACCAGACCTGCTCATCTCGGTGTATACCCTGTTGGATAGAATCCAGCACTTTCACTGGGGAGAAAGCTGTGTCCTGGAATGGTACCAGAAACTGGACGCCAAGCTTGCCGAGTTGCTGTTTGATAACGGTTTTCTGAAAGACCAGCAGAACCAGCTTATCGTAATTTCCGACCATGGTTTCTGTTCATTCGGCGAGGCAAAAGTACAAACCCTGCCACAAAAAACAGCCGAGGGTATTCTGAAAGGAGACCACCACGAAAACGCCTTCCTGGTAACCGTAAATTTGGATTATGCAATAAATAAACCGCAGGATGTATTTAATGCCATCAAACAGGATCTGGGATAATGACAACCTTCTCAACTCAAAAGAAAGCCTTATTTTTACAGACATGCTTGCGCAAAGATTACTGCAATTTATAGATAGTCACGAAAGGTAATGCGGGGCACGCCTATACTTTTTCCAAACCCTAACCTGACATAGAAAACATAGATGACCTGGTGCAATAGTATAGTTTGACGTACACGGTGGCACTTCCCCAAAAAATATAAAATACGAACCTGGTTCCTTGAGCCTACTGAAAATATGCGCTATCCTAGTACGGATTCGGTTTAAGAACATTGATGAAATCTAACCTTCCTTTCTTTGGTATAATCCGCGAAGTCATCGATATAATGACCTCCAGGCAGAAACTGGTGCAGTTTGCCACCACGCCTCTCTACAGAAATGCCTCTTACCTGATGCTCAATACGGCGATTATGGCTCTTATGGGTTTCTTCTTCTGGATGATAGTTGCCCGGTTTTACTCCGAAGCTGAGGTAGGCTATAGCTCAGCCATAATATCAGCCCTCAATCTCCTCGCGATCATAAGCCTGGCTGGTTTAAATACATCCCTGATCCGCTTCCTGCCCCGAAGTGATAAACCCCAGGAACTGATAAATACTTCTTATACACTGAGTAGTCTTATCAGCCTGGTGATAGCCAGTATTTTTATCGCTGGCCTGAGCCTATGGTCTCCATCTCTGGACTTCATCAAACAGAATCCTATATTTACTCTGGTTTTTATCATCTTAACCTTATTGTGGACACTATCAAGAATGCTGGGAGCTACATTCATTGCCAGGAGGCATGCGGGCTTTGTATTATCCAAGAACACCATACAATCGACACTTAAAATACCCTTCGCCATCCTCCTTGTCTCGCTTTTTCACACATTTGGTGTAGTTGCTTCATGGGGTATCGCCAATATCATAGCCATAACTATTTCCATTTTTCTGTTTCTGCCCAGCGTCCAGAATAATTATAAGCCAGTGCCTGCTTTTAATCTGAATTTAATTAAAGATATGTGGCGATATTCAGCGGGTAACTACTCCAGCAACCTTTTATCAGGCTCACTGAGGTTCATACTGCCACTTATGGTTGTTAACCTGCTGGGAGCCAGGCAAAACGCCTATTTCTATGTTGCATGGCTGATCGCCAACTTTCTTTTCGCTATCCCCACCGCAATCTCCCAATCCCTGTTCGCAGAGGGCTCACACTTTGAAGATAAATTACGGAAAAATGCAATGAAATCCCTTAAATTAACCTTCCTGCTGTTAGTTCCGGCAGTCGTGGTAATCATTCTGGCAGGCAAATGGTTGCTCCTTGCCTTCGGGCAAGGCTATTCCCTGAATGCCATAAGCCTGCTCTGGATTCTCAGTCTATCCAGTTTCCCACTGACAGTCAACCGTATCTATAGCAGTATACTGCGGGTTAAAGGCAGATTGAAGAAGCTTATAGCAATCTGGGCATTTATTGCTGTTTCCGTATTTCTATCCAGTTACTTGCTTATGCCAGCGTTCGGTATTATGGGAATTGGCTATGCCTGGTTCGGAGCCCATGCCGTAGCGGCCATATACATTCTCACCTCAAGGAAACTTCTGCCACCCAAATAGCTATGGCCTAATTGAGAAATATAAGTAGTATAAACCTTCAGAATCATCGTAGCAATCAGCGCACCGGCCATGCTAGCTTGATACCCACCTAAGCAAAAACAGGTGATATTTAGTGTCCTCATTTTTATATTTTATATTCTGCCAGACTTTTTTAAACTCTTCATTTTTGCCTTTACTGCCGCTTTTTCGTAATCAGTTTTTCCTTCCGCCTTAAGATGTTTAAACTGGGCTATCTTTTTTCTTGCTTCCAGCTCAAATTTATCCGCTTCGTCATTATTTACGCCATATAAATTATTTGTTTCCCCGGGGTCACCCCTTAAATCATATACTTCTTCGCCTAATAGACATCCATCATTAAGGCTCTCGGTGCAAATATATTTCCAACCAGGTATACGATAGGAAATCCTTCTTTGTCTCAACCTATCATTGACAACTGTACTAATAACTCCTTCTTCACCTATTGCTTGACCAGAGCATATGGAAGGCCACAAGCTTTTCCCCAAAAATGTCCCTGGTTTTTTTATTCCAACCATCTCCAGTATGGTTGGTGATAAATCAATAAGACCCGCCTGCCCTTTTACCATTATCCCCATATTAATACCAGGTCCCGTTACAATCAATGGTACTCTTAGGAGGTTATCATAAACGGTTTTATGCCCAAAAACGCCATGCTCACCAAACTCATCTCCATGGTCAGCTGTAATAATCACTATTGTATTTTCCAAACGCTTCCCCATCCTCTCAAGAAGAACGCCAATCTGCTCATCGGCATAGTTTATATCCGCATCGTACAGGTCAATAATTGTTTTTATATCATCCGCCGACAGCTTACCAGGACTTTTTTGCCTCTTTTCACCTAGAGATGTCATCAGTTTTTGTTTGACCGGTTTATCTGAAAACCGGCGCAGATATTTTTTAGTTGGCAAGTAGGGTTCATGCACATCCATATAATGAAGCCATAGGAAAAAATTACCCGAATTAGAGCCAAGCCACTGCAATGATTTATCGGTTATTTCTTCAGCGCTGACAATCGGCCGGGGCAATGCACGAGAAAGCAATGGCTGCATTATTAAGCTTGCAATATGTACTATCCTAGCCATTGACCTGCCAAGCAAATGTGCCTTGCGTCTTATCCACATCCTTACCCGCCAGCGATTGAGCCTCTGAAAACTATCATCGAATGCATCAAATCCTTTCTGATATCCATAGAAATGTGAAAGGAGTGGGTTGCAATGAAAAGCGGCTGTGTGGTAACCAGCTTCTTTAAATATCTCAGCTATAGTGATATTGTTCTCCAGGATAGTTTTACCTCCAAATTTTTCAATTGGAGGCAGAGCTGACGCCATAATGGCAGGGAATGACGAGGCAGTAAAACCTCCATTAGATATCGCTTCCATGAATTGCACCCCTCTGCTGGCAAGTGCATCAATATTGGGACTGGTATTTCTATTATAACCGTAGCACCCCAGGTGGTCACGGCGAAGGGCATCTATGGTGATAAGAAGTATATTTGGAGCATCTGCCTTTGTGGTATATTTCATATTAATCCTTTTTCCTTGAACTTCATAATCCAATTCTGAATTTTATCTTTCTGTCTCGTATCTGACTTTTTTACCACTACTTTACCTGACTTGGAATCGGTTTTAAATATTTCGGTAAGTACCCTGCCATCTATATCATCAGGGACTGGCAAGCCAAACATGTGTAGAACGGCTGGAATAATATCATATATACTCAAATTTACCAGCTTCTCACCGCTCTCCTTTATACGTGGTCCACTGACCATGAAAATACCCTGCCTGGCATGCCAGAGTACGATGGTTCAGTCCACCCAGAATCCTGATTTCCATATGTCACGGGAGTGCATCTATCAATAAGGAAAGCAATATCATGTCCCTAGTTAGCATAAACCTCATGATATATCTCATCTCCCGTGAACACTGTAATATCAAGGCTTTTACCTGTTTCATGGTTAGTTATATTCCTTAGCCTATGCACAATATCGTTCACAAGTTTTTCATATTCTTCTCCATGTTCAACTACGCCTTTCGGCTCCCTGCCTTTCAAATTTATACGTATCATATTTGTGCCTCCCTCCGGGGTAGGCTCTAGCTCTAGCCCTGGCCCAGTCAATGTTGCGATAAATTTCAGCCACTCTGTAGCCTGATTTCTCACGGCTGGGTAGCTTTATCAAGAGTCGTTCGGGGAGCATCTTTGCTATGAAACAGGTTACTCTGGCACTATGAACCGATAGCAGAAAATCCCTTATACGCCATAACCAAGGAGGCTCTCCATTATTACCTGCTGGCTGAGAGAAGACCAGTAACCCCTCTTTTTCCAACCATCTACTAACCACAAAACTTCTACGGCAGGTAGCGAAACCGTGATCAGAAACAATCAGCATATTCGTTTCTCTTGGAAGTTCCTTGATTAACTTATCTATGGCAGCATCGATTTCCTTATAGCAACCTTTAGTTAAGCTATGATATTCCCGTCTTTATACCTCATATCCTGTCAGACTTTTTTAAACTCCTCATTTTTGCCTTTACTGTCGCTTTTTCGTAATCAGTTTTTCCTTCCGCCTTAAGATGTTTAAATTGAGCTATCTTTTTTCTTGCTTCCAGTTCAAATCTATTCGCTCCCTCATTCCCTACACCGTGCAAATTATTTGTTTCCCCTGGGTCACTCCTTAGATCATATACTTCTTCGCCTAATAGACATCCATCATTAAGGCTCTCGGTGCAAATATATTTCCAACCAGGTATACGATAGGCTATATTTCTCTGTCGCAATCCCAATGAGCATATATATGTACTTATAGTCCCTACTTCTCCATTATCTTGATCCTCTATTGTTGGCAACAAACTTTCTCCCTTAAAACTTCGAGGATTTTCAATTCCCAAAAGGTCAGTCACTGTCGGCGCCAAATCAATGAGGCTAACCTGATTTTCAACCACCACATCGCTTTCTACACCAGGTCCTGCTATTATCAATGGGACATGGAGTAATTCATCATATACAGTGTTATGTCCAAACCTTCCATGTTCCCCAAATTCATCACCATGGTCAGCGGTGACAATTACAATAGTGTTATCCAGGCGATTTCCCAATTTACTCAGCAGTGAGCCTATAACTTCATCAGTATATTTTATTTCAGCATCATATAGGTCAACTAGAATTTTCTTTTCTGTAATAGATATTTCCTCGGGTTTGTGTAACATCTTACGCCATAGAATATTCATTTGACGGCGGCTGACCGATTTGTGGTAGAACTGGCTAAGGTATTTAGCTGTTGGCATATAAGGGTGATGTACATCCATATAATGAAGCCACAAAAAACAACTACCACCATGGCTCTTATGCCAAGACAGAGCTTTATCAGTTATTTCTTCAGCGCTAATAATGGGGCGACTGAGCACGCGTGAAAAGACAGGTTTCAATAGGATGCTTGCCCTATCCGCTACCTTGGCCACAAAACCACCCGCAGATTTTGCCTTGTTTCTTACCCATAACCGTAATCCTTTGGGAGTGGATTGCCACAAGCTATCATCAAATAGGTCAAACCCACGATTATAATTAAGGAAGTGAGATAAATTAGGATTAGAATGAAAAGCAGCAGTATGATAGCTATACTTTTTAAATATCTGAGCCAACGTGACACTCCGACGGAGTATCGCTTTCCCCCCATTCAACTCTATCGGCGGCAACGCCGATGCTATAATAGAAGGAAAAGCTTGCGGCGTTTGCCCACCATTCGATATCGCCTGCATAAATTTTACCCCTCTGGTAGCAAGGGCATCTATATTAGGACTGGTATTCCTATGATAACCATAGCAGCCCAGGTGGTCATATCGCAGGCTGTCTATGGTTATCAGGATTACATTTGGTGCGTCTAATTTTACATTGTTCGTCATATCTTCCGTGACTCCTTCAGTTTACTTATTTTACCTTTCGTCTTATATTTCTCTCCTGTTGGTTTAATAATAACTTTCCTTTTAGCCGGTTCAGAATCCGGTCTTAATATTTCGGTAAGCACCCTGCCGTCCATATCATCAGGAACTGGCAACCCAAACATGTGCAAAAGCGTAGGCGTGATGTCGTATATTTTCAGGTTCTCTAGTTTCTCGCTAGTGCTTTTAACATCGGGGCCGTAAGCCATAAATGTGCCGTTCCTGGCATGCCATCCTGACCTGGAAGGTGTACGCCATTCAGAAGATTCGTCCCTTCCCCCTCCTACGGGCATATATTTATCAAAGTAGAAAACAATATCCGGGCCCTCATCAGCATATTCGCCGCTGTATATTTCTCTACCCTCAAAAACACTAATATTTATCTTCTCCCCTGATTCAGGGTCATTAATTTCCCGAAGTTTACAGATTATTTTATCCAGCAATTTCTCATAATCTTTACCTGGTTCAACAATTCCTGCCGGCTCTCGTCCTTTAAGATTGATACGTATCGCTCCAGTACCGCCCTGGCAATAAGCCAGTGTTTTTGACCAGTCAATACTTCGATAAAACTGCGCTATAAGATAACCTTCCTTTTTACGTGTCGACAGTTTCATCATTAACCATTCAGGAAGTATACTGGCTATAAACTTTACCATCCATGGATTTAGCGTAGATAAAAGAGAGCCTCTGATCCGCCACAACAGCGAACTACCTGAGCTATGTTTTGCCTGTGGTAGTAAGGTGAGAAGCCCCTGCTTCTCCAGCCACCTGTTTACCACAAAATCACGATGACAAGTTTGAAATCCATGATCAGACACAACGATAATATTAGTTTTTTCAGGCAACTTATTTATCAGCTCACCGATAGCACAATCAACTTTCATATAAAGATGTTTTATTACATCTTTATATTTCTCTCCTTTATGTCCCGGATGACTATCATCCATGTGCTTCCAGAAATAATGTTGAGCGCTGTCAACTGCAAAAAACACACTTACAAAAAGCTCCCAGGAGAAGGGATCCATCAGATATTTGGCCGCTTTACACCTGTTATCTACCTCTCGCTCCAGGATTTTACTATACTCTGCTTCCTTACCGGGAATAGTCATATCTGCCGGAGTAAACGGCTCGTACCCCGGGACAGCTTTCTCCAGTTCATGTTTTAACCACGAAGGATATGTATATTCTGACCTACCACTTGCCGGAGCTCCTATACCACAAACGACAAAACCATCCACCTTATGAGGGGGAAATGTCATAGCCAGATTAAGAATACCTACAGGGATTCCTGCATCATTCAGCATCTTCCACAGAGACCACTGTTGGTAGTTCTGAGAAGAGCTAATTTTTATATGGTAATCATCATTAACATCTACGCTAATGAAACCATACATGCCAATTTTACCCGGGTTCTTGCCGGTAAACATGCACGGCCAGGCTGGGCATGTTACCGGAGGGATAGTGGATTCCAATTCACCATACACCCCTCCTTCCATAATTCGCTTCAAATTCGGCAGCTCATCTCTCCACTGCTCAATCAGTTTTGGTGAAGCCCCATCTATCCCCAAAATAGCAACCTTATTCATAGCTTAACTTCTGCCCATGTTGAGCCCTTGTCAACGAGTTCAACTGACCTTTCTGCATAATATAACAGCTGATTTACGTACTGGTGAAGAAGTATCCCCTGGCAGTGATGACTTGCCGGCCACACATCTACACATCAATTCTATCCAGAAGAGATATTCATTATAGATATTCGTAGCTATTATCTACAGTTTACATACCCTCTTGTATTATTATATCCTACGGGGTACCAACTAACAATAAAGTGACAGGATAACTGCCGATGAACTACGGGTAATACTTAAAGAGCAACTTTGTTTAGCAACGATAACTTCTTCATTGAACTGGCCTAAATACAAATCTACTATGGACATCTCCGGTACAAAAGGCAATATGCATATAGATATCAGAAATTTGGCTATTACATTGTCTGGCACCTATGGTAATTCCCTTAGTTCACGAGCTATGGAAAACCAGCCAACAGAGTTACTCTCTGCTGGCTGGTACTGCCAGCTCAACAATAAAGATGCTGGTCGGTAAATGCCACACAGGGCATTACAACTTGATTGAGCGATTTTTCAAAGCGATACTGGATGATACCAGGCTCCAGGTGACTGCTGATGAAGGGAGAGAAGTCATGAGAGTTTATGAAAAAATAGTATCTGGGTTAAACAGTTGCTAATACTCATTTATCCAAGCTGAATATTTATTGCTGTATAGTTCATTCATTCCATATATAACCTGCCAATCCGCTGTACCACTTCATCCCAGTCCCATAGTTTTACAGCAGATACTTTTTTGCCGACCACATTATTTATTAGCCGTGCTAGCTCCTCATTGTTTATTGGATAGTCAATTCCAAAACAATTTTTATTATCAATCCATTCTGATAATGCTGATGTGTTGGCCACAACGCATGGCGTCTTAGCTGCCAGAGCCTCGGCAATAACAATAGAAAAGGCTTCGCGTTGAGATAGCAGAACGAATACACCAGCTTTAGCATACATTTTTAAAAGTTCTTGCCCGGACAGGCCTTGATAAAACTTTATTCGATTATTTAATCCAAGTTTGCTTACCAATCTCACAAGTTTGGCTTTATATGGCCCCTTGCCAACTATTTCCAGACAGAAATCCTTATCTAATAAAGGCAGCGTTTGGATTATATATTGTGCTCCTTTGTATTCTTCCAGCCTGCCAACATATAAGATAGTTTTTAACTCTCTTGACACTTCTTGCAATTTACTAAACTCTGATAGATCAACTCCATTAGGGATAATGCTTACTCTATTTTCATCTATAACGAAGTCATTGAGCAAAAGATGCTTCTCATATTTCGAAACAGCGATAATGCTTTTCGCATTGTCAAATATTTTCCTGCCGAAGGATTTATACAGCCTGATGAGAAAGTTTCGGACTGGGGTATGACCGTGTCCATGATAATGAGGAGTTACAACGAATTTCTTTGCATTAGCATTCCTGGCAAAATATAAAGGCAAAGCGTGATAGTTATGGCCATGAACTATATCAAATTCAGATTTCTTGAGTTCCCTTGCCATCTCAAATGATATATGGTAAGCATCATCTGGAGCGAAAGTCTTGAACCTCCTGACCAGGACCCCATTTATTTCCTCTTGCTTTGGCAACTTTCCTGTGGGGTCACCGGTGAAAACAGTGACTTGATGTTCTTTAGATAAGCGCTCGCTTATATTCCTGACATGTTCCTCAATGCCACCAATACTAGGGTAATATTTCGGACATACTTGAAGAATTCTCATTTGATTTTACAAACCTGAAGTAATAATAGGTATGCTACGAGCCATAGCGATTTTGATCATGCCACTGCCAGCAGCCTTGAGATAAGACAGTACCAATACATCAATGTCAGAGAGATATTTTGGGATCATCTCAAGTGTTCCTTCTACCAGGACGAAGGTTACGCAAGTTATAACTCAGATACCCGACAGCAACACAGGCCAGCACTAATTTGGTGACCCATAGCTGGCGCAGGGCAATTTTAGGCTGGCTGAAAAGAAGTTTTATAGAGCTGGGTATCAGCTTAGAAAAGATGCGATGGAGAAGCTCATGCTCGGTGGATAATACCTTCTTGCCTCTGCCACCAGAACGATATAGCTTATTAAATATAGCTTTAGCATAGCCTTCCCAGTAAGCCCTTTTCCTGATAAAGCTGCCGCTAAGCCTGTAGCTATAAACCTTATGTTTTACCCTGATGTGGGGATGATAAACTATACGCTTACCTGTTTGGCGTTTGACTCTGATGGAGAATTCCGTTTCTTCTCCTCCAGGCTGCTGCCAGTCGCTTTTGCCGCTCTTTTCATCTTCCAGGCTGACTTTGAAGAATCCACATTGGGCAAAGGCTTCCCTTTTGAATGAAATATTAACCCCATAGCCATTCCTGACCTCGGTGGGTTCAGTCCAGTCCCAGTAGGTACAGGAAAATATCCAGTAAAATTCCCTGGGGAACCAGTTCATTGCTTCATCTTCCCACAACGGGAGAATGGGTCCGGTAAGGCCAATAATCGAGCTATCTTCGGCATAGGCTCTGACTGTTTCCTCCGCCCAACCAGGTAAAAGAAGGGCATCATCATCAACAAAAGCTATGATTTCGCCGCTTGCTTCATTGATCCCGAGATTCCGGGATGGATAGGAACCCCTTTTACCCTGGTTGTATAACACCAGAACATTGGGATAATCCTTTTCCTGGGCATAGTTTCTGATGCTTTCCACAAATTCCGGCGACCTTTCAGCTACAATTATGGTCTCAGTGTTCTTATAATTCTGAGCCTGGATACTATCGAGCAACTCAGTGACATCTTTAAACCTATCCATAGTGTAGAAAGGCGTGATTATGGATATTTTAGCCAGTTTAGTAGCTGCTGCCATTTTATCTACTTGAAATGCCCCTTACCGCTCGTCTGGCTATTTCGCCACGCCATAGAGTAATGTGAAAGTATAACAAATTGCTGATTCGAACATCCGATCAACAAGACAGTTCCAGGCAAAGCCAGTATCTCAGGTGGCAAATGTCTTCACCTTCCTCCAAACTTCTCCCTGAGAATCATCTTCAGTATTTGCCAGCCATGTTTTATCCTGCCAAGTTTTTGTTTCCCCAGTCGGGGGCTGTATTCTATAGGGAACTCGGCTATCTCCAATTTCATTCTGGCGGCTTTTATAGCTATCTCTGTTTCGACAGTGAAACCTTTTGAATTAAGCTGCATCTGCTCGAACTGGGCTTTCTTAAGCCCGTAGAGGCCGGTCAGAGGGTCTTTGACCTTGCAGCCGTGGAGATGCCTCAACAGGCACCTGAAAATAAAGTTGCCGATGCGGTTGAGGCGCGGGATATTCTCTCTCCCTTTTACCCTGGAAGCAACCACCATATCGAAGTGTTCCAGGAATTTTGCTATGTCTGGAATAGCTTCTACAGGATAGGTATTATCGGCGTCTGTGAAAATAACGTTCTCGCCCTGGGCTTCCTTTACACCTGCCTTCATTGCCCCACCCTTGCCATGATTTTGCCCTCGCTTTATTAATTTGCAGGGGAAAGAAGAGGCTCTTTCAGCTGTTTTATCCGTGGAGCCATCATCAACAACAATCACTTCATAACTATCATCTATGATTTTATAAACCTTCTCCAATACTACAGGTAAACCTTCTTGCTCTTTATATGCTGGAATGATGATGGTATTCTTCATTTTTGTAGATAGCACCACATTTCCCTTTGCCTCATTTTCCTAATCGCCTGCTTTCGTAGCGTCCATATACGATTCCCCAATTTACTCTAGCGATATAATATACTGTGCAGCAAACCCAATGCAACAGGCTCGGCAGGCGAAGCCCTCCCTGAGAGCGATCCTCTGAACTGCTAACCATGTCAACTCTTCACGACGCTTATAAATCCTTCCTGCCTGTTATTGAAATGAAAGGCATAGACACATTGGTGTATAATGGGTTTTAGAGGTGCACATATGATATCAAACTCACTAGTTCATCCCGTAGGAAAAACCAGAGGGGATAGGGTTGCTATTTTTATAGACGGGAGCAATTTATATCACTCTCTACAAACCAATTTTAAGCGCCATAACCTTAACTATGCAGAGTTTACCGCCAAGATTGTCGGGTCAAGACAACTATTTCGAACATATTATTACAACATCCTGCAGGACTCAGCTCAATGGCCAGGTACATCTCATGAACAACAGGATTTCCTCGATATCCTCCGTAAGACACCATATCTGGAGATTCGGCTGGGGACCACCAAAATGGCACAAGGTGGACCTGTTGAAAGAGGCATAGACATAATGTTAGCCACAGATATGCTACGCTTTGCATGGAATGACCTCTACGACATAGCAGTCCTGGTGAGCGGAGATTCTGACTTTACTTATGCCCTCCAGGCTGTGAAAGATTTTGGCAAGTACGTGGAGATAGCCTACTTCGAAAGAAACACTTCTAAAGACCTCCTGGATATAGCAGATTATCAACACCTGCTCAACCGAAGTTTTTTCAACGGCCTATGGTCAGGCAGACGTCGCACAAAACGCAAACGAACAAATACAACAAAGGCAGCATAAATTACTCCCACGATTACATGTCTGGCATACACCTGGTAATTTGAAATCAATTTGATGAGTAGGCCAGGCGTAGTCAAGAGTAATTAATTAAAACATAGAAATGGCTAAAGACTACTACCAGATTCTGGGCATACCAAGAAACGCTTCGGATAAAGAAATCAAAAAAGCCTACAGAAAGTTGGCTATGCAATATCACCCAGACCGTAATCCAGGGAAAGGGAAATGGGCTAATGAAAAATTCAAGGAAATAAACGCAGCCTACGCAACACTCGGAGACCCCCAAAAAAGAAAACAATATGACCAATATGGCACAGTGGGTAATATCGGCGATATCTTTGGGAGCCCCTTTACCAGAGCGACATTCGAGGATACTATAAAGGACTTTGGCGGAGCTGGCCTTGGATTTGACTTTTTAGACAATATATTCGGTGACTTCTTAAAGGGTCAAAAAACTTCATTCTCCTTTGGAAATTCTACCGCGCCAAGAGGGACAAGGTTTGAAGCTTGGCCAGGAAAAAAATTTAACCTGGACGAAATATTCGGCCAAACTCAAAGAGACCGCAAAAAACGACATGTCCACTATGAACTTTCAGTTACCCCACAAGAGGCTTTGCACGGGACAGTAAAACTATTGAAACGGAGAGGGAGACGGTTGCAGATAAAAATCCCCCCGGGAGTAAAAACGGGCAGTATGGTTAGGTTAACCAATGCCCGCCAGGCAACCGATAATCAACCTGGAGACATTTTGATTCGAATTAGAGTAAAATGAACTCTCACCTCCTTTTCAACAAAGGCGAGACAAGTTTAAATTCAACAGTCCCTG
The DNA here is from genome assembly GCA_021162245.1 of Dehalococcoidia bacterium. Classification (GTDB taxonomy): domain Bacteria; phylum Chloroflexota; class Dehalococcoidia; order GIF9; family AB-539-J10; genus JAGMDB01. Next base: position 16,363 of record JAGGZD010000127.1, read on the forward strand.
CTCGTTCAAGCAGTTGGAAAATTACGGTTTCAGCGCTGGTTATCAGACCTCCCGCTTGTTCAACCATCCTTACCCCAACCTCCCAATTGGATTTCTGGCGCGAACAAACAGCATCTCTTACCAGGCTGACTTCGTAACCATCGGCCAGTAAATCCAAGGCTGTTTGCAAGACACACACATGTGCTTCCACCCCAGTCAAAACGAGATGCCTAACCCCAAGGTTTTTAATTTTTTCCCGAAATGAAGGATGCGCATAGCAACTAAAACTGAGCTTCTCAACAGGTTGATATGAAGCACCTAATTTCTGTACTAATTCACTGCTCGTTTGGCCAAGTCCACGAGGATACTGCTCCGTTACTACAATGGGGATATGCATGAGCCGAGCTACATCAATCAGAAGTCCAATGTTCTCAGCAACTTTCCTGCGAACATCCTCTCCCATCACCACCACCAGCTTTTCCTGAAAATCTATCACCAGGAAAGCTACATTACCCTTACGAAAATGAAATCGGCTCTTCAGTGTCTTATTCTCTTACACAGATAAGAATCTGAATTTAGCGTTTAGTAAATTGCTGCGCCTTGCGAGCTCGTTTAAGGCCATACTTCTTTCTCTCTTTAACCCTCGCATCTCGGGTAAGCAAACCTTCTTTACGCAACGCAGACCTGAATAACTCGTTTTCCTTAACCAGAGCTCTAGCAATGCCATGCCGGATTGCCCCTGCCTGACCACTCATTCCTCCACCCGTCGCTTTTACCGTAACTCTAAATTTACCCACAGTATCGGTGACCTCAAAAGGTATTTCAATCATGCGGCGATATTTAAGACGGGGAAAAGCCTCATCATATGGTTTCCCATTAACCGTTATTCCCCCATCCCCAGCGAAAAGCCTAACCTGTGCTATAGCACACTTCCGCTTACCTGTTCCCCAAATATACCTTTCCTCGCTCATGGATTATCGTTCTCCCTTTCTCTAGTTTGGGCATGGTGAGGGTGTTCGCTACCAGCATAAATCTTAAGCTTCTTGAGCATGGCTCTGCCTAAGCGATTGTGAGGCACCATACCCTTGACGGCATATTCAACGACGCGAGTAGGATGCTTACTGCGTAATTCTTTCAAAGTTAAGCTTTTCAACCCCCCTGGGTAGCCACTATGTCTATAATAGGTTTTCTGTTCAGCTTTCTTCCCTGACACTTTTATCTTAGCTGCGTTAATTATCACAACATAGTCACCAGTATCGATGTTAGTGGAATACATCGACTTATGCTTACCCATAAGTAATCTGGCTACCTGAGATGCCAACCGCCCCAGGGTTTTCTCTGAAGCATCAATTATATGCCACTCCCGTCTAATTTCTTTAGCTTTAGGACTATAAGTTTTCACTATATTCTCCAAGAGGCCTAGGGTAATTAACTTTAGTAAGCCACAAACCACGAGCAGAAGCCATGGGAGTAGCCAAACCCAACCTCTTTGCCTCCATAATATCATAAAAATCGTCAACCTCTATTTTACCCATGCCTAACCGGGTCAGGAGCCCCACCGTATTACGTACCTGATGAGGCAAAAAAGAGCTAGCTTCCACATGAAAAGTAGCAAAATCCTCTATTTTGTTAATTCCTGCCTGATAAACATTGCGCACAGTACTTCTTACATTATCTAAAGAAGTGGCAAAAGAGATAAAATCATGCTCACCCTGCATCAATTCGCATGCCTTATTCATCACTTCAATATTCAGCATCTGGGGCATAAATTGAGCAAACATTTTACTAAACGGAGACCTAACCTTACTATTCAAAATATAATAGCAGTATTCTCGACTCACAGCATCGCGCCTGACATTGAAATCATCATTCACTCTGTAAGCCTCTTTGACCGCAATATCGTGGGGTAAATAATAATTCAATGCTCTAATAAACGTCATCGTACTAAATTTAGACTTCGTCCAAAAGCTTACCACCTGATACTTAGCATGCACGCCAGTATCAGTCCTGCTAGCTGCTCCAATTCTACTTTTTTGCTCACAAAGCCTCTCTATAGCTTGTTCCAGTTCATCCTGAACAGTAGGCAAACCAACCTGCCACTGAAAACCATGATACCGGGTACCATCATATTCTACAACTAAAACAACTTGAGCAAGTTTCACTACTTAATTAACTCAATCTGAGCTATAGGAGCATTATCGCCACGACGATGTCCTAATTTCACCAACCGCGTATAGCCCCCTGCCCTGTCAGAATACCCCGGAGCAATTTCCTCAAAGAGCTTTCTAACAACCTCTTCATCAGTAATAAAAGCCAGAGCTCGCCGCCTTGAGGCAAGGCTACCATCTTTCCCCAGTGTAATCATCTTATCAGCTAAGCTCTTAATTTCCTTCGCCTTAGCCTCAGTAGTAACAATTCGCGCATTAGCCAAAAGAGCAGTTACCTGATTACGATATAAAGACCATCGATGATAACTTGGTCTGCCCAATTTCCGTCCAGCTATCCGATGCCTCATTTCTTTTTTGCCTTACCCTCATCAAAAATAATAGGGAAACCTAATTTCGTCATTAATTCCTCTAGCTCTTCTTGAGATTTTTTCCCAAAACCAACTAGTGGCGGCAAACCCTCTTTGCCTTTCTCTATAAGCTGCCCTAAATTCAAAATGCCACCTCTTCTCAAACTATTGCGAGCTCGAGTGGACAAACCCAACTCTTCCAGAGAAGCATTATATTGTTCAGGAGACACTAACACGTCTTCAGATGGACCTGCTTGTCCTGACACCAGAATCTCAAGCTCCTTAAAAGAAGTGAGTTGATCAACTGCAATACTAGCACTTTGCCTGATCGCTTCCCATGGCTCAATGGTTCCATCAGTCCATAGTTCTACTACCAATCTCTCAAGGCTTTTTTCTTCACCAGGCCTAATAAACTCTACGGAGAAATTTACCTTCCGTGTCGGAGAAAAAATAGCATCCACTGGCAACGCCCCCACAGGCAAGCCAGCAGCCGACTTAGCAGGCTCATAGCCCTTTCCTAATTCTACATTGAATCCAACATAAAGCTTAGCCTCCGCAGAATCCAAGGTGGCCAAATGAAGTTCAGGGTTGGCAATTTGAAAATCCACCGTTGGTTTAATGTCAGCGGCAGAAACTTCGCCTTCCCCTTCTACCTCCAGAACTAATTTTCCTGGCCGACGTGAAAGTGGCCGGAGCCTTAGCTCTTTCACATTCAGCAGGAACTCAAGAACATCCTCTTTAACATAAGGAATCGTGGAAAACTCATGCTGAATCCCCTCGATTTCAAGCCACGTTACGGCAGCACCAGGCAAAAACCCAAGAAGCAGGCGACGCATAGCATTACCCAAGATAACGCCCAATCCCCTCTCTAAAGGCTCAGCAACGAAACGCCCATAATTACCAGCACTTTCAACACACTTTACACTTGGTATAGATAAATCTGTCAATAAAAATCTCCTGTGCTTTACTTCGAATAATACTCAACGATGCTCTTCCCATTAAATATAGGGGCTATGTCTTCTTTGCCAGGCAAAGCTAAAACCTTACCTGTCATCTTCTCTTCGTCCAAGCTTAGCCAACCAGGGGTAGATCTTCCCTTAATTTTCTCCGCTAAGCTGCGATAGTATTTGGTTTTCTTGCTACCTCCCCGCCATTCGATAACATCTCCCAATTTTACTAGGCAGGAAGGTATATTCACTCGTCTCCCATTCACTAATATATGGCCATGGTTTACTACCTGCCTGGACTGAGCACGTGAGTCAGCAAAAGCTAAACAGTAAACCACATTATCCAATCGCCTCTCAAGTAGCATCAACAAGTTATCTCCACTTACTCCAGAGACTTTCGTTGCCTCTTTGAAAAAACGACGAAATTGCCGTTCTAGAACACCATAACTAAAGCGCACTTTTTGCTTCTCCTGCAGCTGAAGCCCATGAAGCGAAACTTTGCGCCGCCGCGCCACACGCGCCCCAAGGCGCCCTCCAGGACGTCCCGGACGGGAATTCCTCCTCTCTAGAGGACATTTAGGCGTAGCACACTTCTCGCCTTTAAGCATCAATTTCTCGCCCAGATAGCGACATAAACGACAGGAAGCTCCCGTATATCTTGCCATATTATACTCTTCTCCTACCTCGAGCGCGGCAACCATTATGAGGGATAGGGGTTACATCTCTAATAGAGGTCACGGTAAGTCCACTAGCCTGCAATGCACGGATAGCCGCTTCACGTCCGCTACCAGGACCTTTAACATAAACTTCAACCTGACGTAACCCATCATTTACTGCCTGCCTCGCTGTCTCCCGAGCAGCTAACTGCGCAGCGTATGGAGTGCCCTTTCTGGAACCCTTAAATCCAGCGCTCCCTGAGCTTCCCCAAGATATAACATTGCCTCCCATATCGGCAATAGTAACAATGGTATTATTAAAAGTAGCTTGTATATAAACCCTACCTTCGCTAACCTTCCTGCGCGTTCTCTTTCCTTTTTTACTTCCTTTTCTCTTTGGCATCCCTTAAATACAACCTCCCTATTTCTTAGTTACACCACGTCTCTGGCCTCTGCCAGCTACTGTCTTCCTTGCTCCTTTTTTACTGCGTGCATTAGTACGCGTCCTCTGCCCATGAACCGGCAGGCCCATGCGATGCCTCACCCCTCGCGTGCAACCAATATCAATAAGCCGCTTTATATTAAATTGAATTTCCCGTCTCAGATCGCCCTCTACTTTAAACTCCTTGTCAATAATACTACGTAATTGACCAACCTGCTCTTCAGTAAGGTCTTTAACTCTGATATCGGGAGCAATGCCAGTGGCAGTTAGAGCTTTCTGGCTCAGCGACGGACCAATGCCATAAATATATTGCAACGCTACTTTAATCGGTTTACCTTTAGGGAGGTCTACACTAGCTATACGTGCCACTACTTAATCTCCATGATTCTCAAAAAGATACCTTGCATTTTCATTGGAAGAGTTAACCCTGCCTCTGTTTATGCCTTGGGTTCTCACAGATAACCCTGACAACACCTTCCCTTCTAATAATTTTACACTTTTTACAGCGACGTTTAACCGAAGCACTTACTTTCATTCCTAATCACCCCAAGTAAAACCCTATCATCATAAACTTTCCTGAGCGCCTTGTCAAAGGTAGCACTACTTAAGCCGATAGGTAATCCTACCACGCCCCAAATCATAAGGAGAAAGTTCCACTAAAACTCTATCCCCTGGCAAAATCTTAATGTAATGCTTTCTCATCTTCCCTGAAATATGTGCCAATACTGTGTGTCCGTTAGCTAACTCCACACGAAACACAGTGTTAGGTAAACATACAGCGACTTTGCCCTCGACTTCTATCTTCTCTTTCTTAGCCATACTTTCCCTTAAATAAGCATTTCACCTTTGTTATCAATACTGACAACACTATGCTCAAAATATATTGAATCCAGTCCACAAGCCTTGGGCCCAGGGGCCACCCCCTTACTTAGTTTACCTGACATGACTGCTAGAACCTTGCCGCTTCGTTCCATAATTGCCATTACCTCAGGATATTTTGTAATTATCATCTTAATCAGAATTTTTTACATCTGCTATCATGAAAGGTTTAAGCGCAGAGATTATTTCCTCAGCTACGTCTTGTATTCCAAGATTGCCGTTGATTTCAATCAGCTTCCCCTGCTTCTTATAATAATCAACTATAGGCAAAGTTTGCTCAAAGAAAACTTTCAGCCTCTCTATCACCGTTTCCTCTTTATCATCGGTACGCTGATATAATTCGCCACCACACTTATCACATTTCCCCGCTACTCTAGGTGGAGCAGCCACCAGATGATAAGGCGTCTGGCAATTCCGACAAATCCAGCGCCCGCTAAGGCGCTTTATAAGTTCTTCCTGCGGTACACGTATATATACTGATTTATCTATGCTTTTACCCTCTTCCATGAGAGCTTTATCTAGAGCCTCAGCCTGTTCTAAAGTCCGTGGAAACCCATCAAAAACACAGCCTGAGGCACAATCTGCCAGACCAATCCTCTCCAGAATCATATTGATCGCTATCTCGCTGGGACCCAACTCGCCTCTTTCCATGTAAGATTTAGCCAGGAGTCCCAGCTCAGTTTTTTTCTCCAATGCCTGCCGAAATAAATCTCCAGAGGCCACGTGAGGTAAATTCAATTTCCGGCAAAGGATATCCGCTTGAGTTCCCTTGCCAGCCCCCGGAGCTCCCAATACAACGATGTACATTTCACCTCCGTTCATTTCAGGAAACCCTCATAGCGGCGCATTGTTAGCTGAGATTCCAGTTGCTTCATAGTATCCAAAGCAACGCCAACAGCTATCAACATAGCAGTGCTTCGAATTGTTAATGCGGTAATACCTGTAATATCTCTGACAAGAAAAGGTATAAGCGCCACCACCGCCAGAAATAGAGCACCTCCAAAGGTAAGATGCTTTATGACTCGATTCAAATACTCAGCGGTAGCTTTTCCTGGACGAACCCCAGGTATAAAACCACCCTGTTGTTTCAAACTCTGCGGCAGATTCATTTGTTCAAATATGACCATGGTGTAAAAGAATGCAAAGCCGATTACCAGGGTAAAATATAAACTTCGATAAATCAAGCCCAGAGGTAGAGCTACCTGAGGATTGAAAATTCGCATAATATTGCTAGCCAGATTAGGATCATGGCCTACCGGACTGGCAAAGTAGCTCGCTATTGTTCCTGGAAACGTCATTAGGGCTATAGCAAAAATAAGAGGAATCATTCCTGCTGTGTTTACACGCAACGGAATATAAGTTGAGCCTGATTGTCGATACATACGGCCACCGCGAATAGTGCCACGCGCATATTGCACAGGAATGCGACGGTGAGCCTCGGTAAATACGACGATGAGCACCAGTGTAGCCACAGCAACAATAATGAAAACAGCCAACCCTATAGGATCTTCCTTAATCAGAAAACCACGCCCGATCATATCTGGCAAGCTAGCTATGATACCAGCAAAAATAATCATCGATATTCCATTGCCAATGCCACGTTCAGTAATTAACTCGCCTAGCCAAACAAGGAATACCGTGCCCGCGGTCAGCGATGTCACTATAACCACCACTGTTAACGGCTCAACTTGTCCAATAGCCATCTGGCTTCGCAACAAAGCGATCTGGCCATAGCCCGATACAGTTGCTAAGGGCACGGTTAGCAAATGAGTGATACGATTGATTCTACGCTGGCCAGATTCCCCCTCACGAGCAATGTTTTGAAGGGCAGGAATAACAGGAACTAACAATTGCATAATTATCGAGGCAGTTATATAAGGATATACACCTAAGGCAGCCACGCTAAATCTTTTCATGGCACCACCACTGAAGAGATCAAGCATACCTAAAATTTGATTCTGCTCAAATAATTGCTGTAATGCATCAATATCTACTCCAGGTAAAGGAATATGGGCTATAAAACGAAAAACCACTAGCACGCCAAGGGTAAAAAGAATCTTTTGCCTTAAATCCGGCAGGCTAAACACGTCTTTCATCGCCTGGACAAGGCGAGATTGGTTTTCTTTACGCTGCACTTATATCCTCTCCACTTTCCCCCCAGCGGCGACGATCTTCCTTTCTGCCGCTGCAGAGAACTTGTTAGCTCTAACTACCAAAGAGTGTTGAACATCACCACCACCAAGAATTTTAGTGGGGCGGTTAAGAGAATTAATCGATCCCGTTTTCAGTAGCTCTTCCGCGTTTACCTCACTACCTGAAGGGAAACTATTGAGCTCACCTACATTAACAATATTATATTCAGTCTTAAAAATATTATTAAAACCCCTTTTCCTTGGCAAACGCCTTATAAGGGGCAATTGGCCCCCTTCGAATCCAATGCGCACACCACCACCAGAGCGGGATTTCTGCCCTTTACACCCACGCCCTGAATAAGTGCCATGCCCACTGCCATCACCCCTACCCACACGTTTTCTATTGTGCTTAGCACCCAAAGGAGGTTTTAATTCATTCTGTTTCATTCACATCCTCCTCTTGAATTTCAGGGGGAAGCTCACCCTCAGTCTCAACTTGCCCAGCTTGCCTTAGATTTGACAAGGCAAGCATGGTTGCCTTAATTACATTAACCTGATTGCGACTACCCAGAGATTTACTAATAATATCCTTTATGCCTGCCAATTCAAGCACTGCTCGAACAGCATTACTAGCAACTATACCAGTACCCGGCGCCGCCGGCTTGAGCAAAACCTTAGATGCCCCAAACTTGGCTAAAATCTCATGGGGAATAGAGGTGTCAGCGACAGGTACTTCAATCAATTTTTTCCGCCCTGCAGCACTTGCTTTATGAATTGCATCAGGAACACCAGCAGCTTTAGCTACACCAATCCCCACATGTTTTTTGCCATCGCCAACCACCATTAAAGCCCTGAAACGAAGTCTTTTCCCGCCCTTAACTACTTTAGTTACGCGGCTAAGTTTTATTAACTTCTCTTCCAACTCCAGCTCTGGAATTTCAATTCTAGCTCTCCTGCCAACCACTTTAGTAACTGCTTTCATAAATAGACCTCTTACGTTTTGCTTAACTCAACAAAACTATAAATTACACCACCTCAAAACAAAAGCCCAACTTGCCTAGTAGCCTCAGCGAAAGCTCTAACTCTGCCATGATATTTATAACCACCACGATCAAAAACTACGCTACTGACTCCTTTATCTAACGCCCTTCGCGCAAGTAATGAGCCCACAAGTTCAGCCTTCTTAGTTTTCGGTATTTTCCTAGTCTCATTCTTTATCTCAGCATCAAGAGTACCCGCTGCAACTAGGGTTCGCCCCGTAGAATCATCTATAATTTGGGCATAGAAATGATTCAAGCTTCGAAAGACACATAATCGAGGGCGCAAAGCCGTGCCAGTCACCTTTTTCCTTACCCTCTTATGTCGTATCTTCCGAATCAATCTTGCATCTGTTTTAGCCATACTACATTACTCTCCAGTCGCCCTACCAGCTTTACCAGGTTTAAGACGCAGTTTCTCTCCATCCAATTTGATTCCCTTCCCTTTATAATGGTCGACAGGACGTATAGCTCGAATCCTGGCTGCTACGTCACCGACAGCTTCTCTATCGATGCCGCTAATACAAATGCGGTTCGTTCCCTCAACAGTCACATCAACATTAAGCGGAGGAGAAAATCCCACAGGATGGCTATATCCAACCTGAAACTCCAACTTATCGCCAGTTCTCTGGGCTTTGTAGCCTATGCCATTCACTTCCAAAACTTGCTTAAAACCCTTGCTCACTCCCTCAACCATGTTAGCTAAAAGACTGCGACTAAGGCCATGTAGGGAACGATCCATTTTGCTATCGCTAGTCCGCGTCACAAGCAACTTCCCTTCCTTCAAAACAATCGAAATACCTATGGGGAAACAACGGCGCAATTCCCCTTTTCCCCCTTTTACCATTACCTCATTGTTATCCCCTATCTTTACCTCAACACCCTGAGGCACAAGAATGGGGAATGAACCAATTCTAGACATCCATTCCTCCTAGATCAACTTACCATATGTAACACAGAACTTCACCACCAAGGTGGCGTCGCCACGCCCCCTGGCCAGTCATAATGCCATTAGATGTTGACAAAATAGCAATGCCCAAGCCTCCGTACACACGTGGAATTTCACGCCTTCCCACGTAAATCCTTAAGCCAGGTTTGCTCACTCGCTCTAAACCCGATACAGCCGGCTGGTTATCTACATACTTAAGTTGAATTTTTATCATTGGCTGTGGTTTATCTTTAGTAACCTCATAGCCTTTAATAAAACTCTCTTCCTTAAGGATTTTGGCAATAGAAAGTTTTGTTCGCGAGGCAGGCACCAGCACATCACTATGACGCACCATGATAGCATTGCGAATTCGAGTTAACATATCAGCGATTGAATCAGTAACTGCCATAGAAACTCCTTACCAACTTGATTTCCTTACCCCAGGAATTTCGCCTGTCACAGCGAGTTCCCGGAAGCAAATACGACATAAACCAAATTTGCGCATATAAGCACGTGGCCTACCACACAATTGACAGCGGTTGCGCTGCTGTACTTTGTATTTCGGGGTTCTCTTTGATTTTACAATTTTAGATGTTTTAGCCATTTTAATCCTTCCTAAAAGGCATACCCATAAGTTTCAGAAAACTTTTGGATTCATCATCATTCCTAGCTGTAGTAACTATTGTCACTTGGAGGCCACGGATTTTATCCACCTTAGCATAATCTATCTCAGGGAAGACTATTTGCTCTCTTATGCCTATATTGTAATTACCCTGGCCATCAAAAGAGTCCACTGTTATTCCACGAAAATCACGAAAACGCGGCAGGATCACATCAACTAATTTAGAGAAAAAATCGTACATCCGCTTGCCTCTTAGTGTCACCATCATCCCGATAGGCATACCAGCTCTTACCTTAAAGGCAGCAACAGATTTTTTAGCACGCGTGATTACAGGATGCTGTCCCGAGATCACAGTTAAATCTCTCTCCGCCGCTTCAATAACTTTAGGATTTTGTGTTGCTTCGCCTAAACCCATGCTAAGCACAATCTTCTCCAGCCTAGGCAACTGCATCACATTATCATAGCCAAGGCTAGCCCTGAGCTGAGGAACTACTTCTGTCAAATATCTCTCTTTCAACGCAGATGTCATATTCAGTCAATCACCTCCCCACAGGAATGGCAAACCCGAACCTTCCGCCCATTATCAAGAAACCGAAAGCCTACACGAGTAGGTTTACCACATTTATCACACACTAACATCACATCAGATACATGGAGTGGAGCTTCAAGCTCAATTATGCCGCTTTGCCGAGCTTTACCACGAGTTCGCGAATGACGCTTAATCATGTTAACTCCTTCCACTACTACTCTCTCACTCTTTGTAAAAACCTGACGTACTTTCCCTTTTTTCCCTTTATTCTTACCAGCGATACAGATAACTGTATCCTCTTTTCTAATCTTCATTATCAAAGAACCTCTGGGGCCAAGGATATCACCTTGGCAAAATTCTTATCCCTGAGTTCCCGCGCAACAGGTCCCAAAATACGGCTGCCTTTAGGGTTGCTTTTCTCACTCAGGATGACCGCAGCATTTTCATCAAACCTGATATAGGAACCATCAACGCGGCAATAAGGTTTAGCTACACGTACAATTACAGCTCTCACAACATCCCCTTTCTTGACCATCCCGCGCGGCACAGCTCGTTTTACTGTAGCTACAATAATATCACCAACAGACGCATACCTTCTCCTGGTACCCCCTAGCACGTTAATACACATAATTTCCTTGGCTCCAGTATTGTCAGCTACCTTAAGCATAGTATAAGATTGAATCATTTCTCTCCACTCCCCACTGATTCTATCTCAGATGACTCCCCCCTAGATATTATCTCTACCATCTGCCATCTCTTTTCCTTAGATAAGGGACGTGTCTCCACAATTTTCACTTTGTCTCCAACTTTACACACGTTGCCTGCATCATTAACTTTATATCTCTTGGTGCGCTTGACAGCTTTCTTATAAAGCGGGTGTCGCCTCACGGTTTCTACTACTACCACCACAGTTTTATCCATCTTATCGCTCACCACCTGCCCTATTCTAACTTTTCTCTTTCCTATGTATTTCATTCTGCACCAAGCTCTCTTTCTCTCAAAATAGCCTCCATTCTGGCGATATCCTTCTTAACTCTGGGAATCTCACGATGATTAACCAGCTGTCGAGTTGCCAAGCGAAAGCGAAGATTGAGAAACTCCTCACGAGAATCTTCTAGTTTTTTTAATAATTCCTCATCACTGAAAGCGCGAATTTGATCAGTTTTCACCCCTCATTCTCCTTCGTTACAAAACTAGCGGCAATAGGAAGTTTATAACAAGCAAGGCGCACTGCCTCCCGAGCCATATCCTTAGTTACATCACCTAACTCAAACATAATTCTACCGCGTTTAACCACAGCCACCCAATGATCAGGAGCACCTTTACCACTACCCATCCTCGTTTCCGCTGGTTTTTTAGTTATGCTCTTATCAGGGAAAATGCGTATCCATAGCTGGCCTCTATGCATTAAACACCGTACCAGAACACGCCGCACTGCCTCAATTTGCCTCTCGGTGATCCATGCCGACTCATCAGCTCTTAAACCAAAATCACCAAATGCAATAGTGGCCCCCCTGTGCGCTGCCCCCTTCATTCGCCCTCTATGAATTTTCCGATACTTCACTCGTTTCGGCTGCAACGTTTTTCTCCCTTACTTTACTAGGAACAAAATCACCCCTGTAAATCCAGACTTTGACTCCAATACATCCCATCATGGTACTAGCTTCAGCAAAACCATAACTTATATCAGCACGCAATTTATGCAATGGCATTTGTCCTTGGTGAGACATCTCAGCTCTAGCGATTTCACGTCCACCAAGTCTTCCTGCACATCTTATCTTTACCCCTTTAGCACCCGCTTGCATAGTTCTAAAAGCGGCCTGCTTCATAGCACGACGAAAAGGTATCCTACCTTCGATTCTGTCAGCTATACTTCGAGCCACCAGACAAGCCTCCAGTTCAGGCCGTTCAATTTCTCTGATAGTTAATCTAACTCTTTCCCCGCTGATTTTTTCCAATTTCGCTCTCAGCGCTTCTACATTCTGTCCTCTCTTACCAATCAAAACACCGGGACGGCCAGAGTAAAGGGTTAAACATAACTCTCCGCCCGGCCGTTCAATTTCCAGCCGAGCAATATCCCCACTATCACACTCCTGCTTAACAACTCTCCGTAGCTTCAGATCATCCTGTAAAAACTGCGCATAATGCTTCCCAGCATACCACTTAGCACGCCAATCACACGTAATACCTAACCTGAAACCATAAGGATGAACTTTCTGTCCCAAACTATCCCTCCTCCACTAAAACTGTAATATGGCTGGCACGCTTCAAGATAGGGCTTATTCTTCCTCGAGATTTAGGGCGGAACCTCTTTAAAGTCCGCGCCTCACCAGCGAAAATAGCTGCAATCCTGAGGTCAGCAGGCGACATTTGGAGGTTATTCTCTGCATTAGCAGATGCTGACTTGATCACTTTGGCTACAGCTTTAGCTGATGGGGTAGTCAAAAAATTCAACATAGTTAAAGCCTCATCAACTTTCTTACCTCTAACTCTATTTATCACCAAGCGGACCTTCCGAGGAGAAACCCCAACATCTTTAGCTACAGCTTTTACTTTCACCGTAATTTATCTCCCTGCCTGCGCAGTAATTTTAGCCTTAGTAACATGCCCTCTAAATGTTCGAGTGGGCACAAACTCAGCCAGTTTATATCCTACCATATTTTCAGTAATGAAAATTGGTATATGTTTCCTGCCATTGTGCACAGCAATGGTATGCCCTATCATCTGCGGCAAAATAGTGGAGGCACGAGACCAAGTCATTATCACTGTCTTCTCTCTTGAACTATTAAGTCTCTCTATCTTCTTGAGCAACTTGGCGTCACAATAAGGACCTTTCTTGCGCGATCGAGACATTCTATTTCCTCCGCCTGACAATCATTTTATCTGATACTTTACGACGCCGCGTTTTGTACCCCAATGCTGGCTTTGCCCACGGCGTTTTAGGATGTTTTAACCCTATCGGTGATCTACCTTCACCACCCCCATGAGGATGATCTCGAGGGGTCATAGCAGAACCTCGCACCGTAGGGCGTATACCCAACCACCTTTTACTTCCGGCCTTGCCGAGTTTCATGTCTCCGTGGTTAATATTCCCTATCTGCCCTATAGTAGCACGACATCTCTCGTGAAATTTACGCAACTCACCTGAAGGCAACCGAAGCACTACATATCCACCTTCTTTGCTCATAACCTGAGCAGCTGCTCCAGCACTGCGAACAAGCTGTCCTCGTTTGCCAGGAACAAACTCAATATTGTGAACCAGCGTCCCTGGAGGAATTGCACCTAGCGGTAAGGTGTTCCCAGGTTTTATCTCAACTTCGTCGCCAGCTATTATAACATCACCTACCCCGAGACCCAAAGGAGCAAGAATATAACGTTTTTCACCATCCACATAGTAAATTAAGGCAATCCGAGCTGACCTATTAGGGTCATATTCAATGGTAGCTACCTTGCCAGGAATGCCAATCTTATCCCTCCTAAAATCAATAATACGAAGCTTACGCTTACTTCCTCCACCATGATGACGCACTGTTATTACACCACGATTATTGCGCCCCGCTTTCTTTTTCAGGCGAACAAGCAGGGATTTCTCAGGAGCTACCTTGCTTAGCTCTCCAAAATCCATCGCAACCTTACCCCTCCTGCCAGGAGAAGTTGGTTTATAAGTCTTTAATGCCATTTTTATTGATGCTTCCTTTGCCAACGTGTTTTCTTGAGGAGTTTCTTATGACGATGCTTTGACATCATCTTCTTTCTCCATTTAACTACTGAACCCAAAATTCCACCTCTATAATAATAATTTAAACACCTTCAAAAAGAGTAATCTTATTTCCCGGCTCCAACCCAACTATAGCTTTTTTCCAGGATGGACCTGTCACCTCTCGTCTGCCCATTCGCTTCGTCTTCCCACGAACAATTATCACATTAACCTTGGTCACCTTCACGTTAAAAGTCTTTTCTACCGCCTCTTTAATCTGATGTTTTGTAGCTCCATTAGCTACCTTGAAGACATATTTGTCCTCTTCCTTAAGCAAAGTAGTTTTTTCTGTAACCAAAGGGCGTCTCAACACTTCATAAAGATGCACTTCTAATTACTCCTTGATCCCCAAATTCTATCTATATTATATAAGGCTGGGACAGAGATGACTAACGCTTTATAAGAAAGCAAGTCCAGTACATTCACCAGAGATGAAGGCAGAGTTTTAACATTGGCTAAATTGCGAGCTGACTTAATCATATTGGGATTGGAATGCTCGCTAACAATCAAGGCAGTAGAATCAACACCAACTGCCGCTAGCATATCAACTACATCCTTCGTTCTCGGTTCTTCAAAGGCGAATTTTTCTATCACCTTCAGGTTTTCCTCTCTAATTTTAGAGGAGAGAACACACTTTAAAGCTAACCGCCTCATCCCCTTGGGCATAGATTGACGATATAAACGCGGCTTGGGGCCAAAAGCTACTCCACCCCCTCTGAGAAGTGGTGATTTAATATCACCCCGCCTTGCCCTTCCAGTATGTTTCTGAGCATAAAGCTTTCTCGTACTACCTCTAACCTCACTTCTCGACTTAGTAGATGCAGTCCCTTGGCGCCTGTTCGCCATCTGCATCACCATTGCCTGATGCACCACAGCCTCATTAAAAGGAACTCCAAAGACTTCCTCACTAAGCTCTACTTGGTTAATAACTTCACCTGCTAAACCATAAACAGGAACTTGCACTTTCTACTTCCTCACCTTTTTAATAATTAGTAATCCATTTCTGGCCCCTGGCGCAGACCCTTCAACCAGCAACAAACCACGATCCGCATCAACTTTAACTACCCTGACGTTGCGCACAGTTGTTTTCTTGCCCCCCATGCGCCCTGCCATACGCTTCCCCTTCAACACCCGACCTGGAGATGTAGTGGCACCAATTGAGCCAGGAGCACGGTGACGATCGCTTTGCCCATGAGTTTTTGGTCCACCAGCAAAATGATAGCGCTTCACCACCCCTGCGAAACCCCTGCCCTTTGATAAGCCACTTACATTCACAAAATCACCTGGGTTCAAAAAACCCACATCCACCTTGTCTCCACGCTTAACCGACATTACATCTACATCCCTGAATTCGTGTAGATGTCTAACCTCATTTATATCCTTAAGATGCCCTTTTTGTGAAGCATTGAGACGCTTAGCTTGCCCAAAGCCCAGCTGGACAGCTTGATAACCATCTTTGTCCATGTCCTTTACCTGAGTAACAAAACAAGGACCTGCTTCAATAGCAGTTACCCCTACCATTTCTCCATTTTCCAGGACAATCCTGGTCATACCTATCTTCTTACCAATAATAGCTGTCAACATAGATTTGTTATAACCTGATATCTATTTCCACTCCAGAAGCCAAATTAATTTGGGTCAAAGCGTCTATAGTTTTAGAAGTTGGTTGTAAAATATCAATAAGCCGTTTATGAGTGCGAATTTCAAATTGCTCTCTCGAATCCTTATCAATATTCGGAGAGCGGATGACACAAAATTTTTCTATATGCGTAGGCAAAGGTACCGGCCCAACAATCGTAGCTCCAGTACGTTCCACCGCTTCTGCTATTTGCATCGTCGCTTGATCAACTAATCTGTGATCGAAACCTTTAATTTTAACACGGACTTTCTGAGCGCTCATTTATTTATTCACCCTGGTGCTAGCCATAATCTGCTCGCTTAAATTAGCAGGTACTTCTTCATAACGATAAAATGCCATAGTGTAAGTTGCTCTACCCTGGCTGAGTGACCTCAAATCGCCAACGAAGCCAAAAGTTCTTACTAGAGGGACAAAGCAACGAACAACGCTGGAATCTTTGTAAGATTCAACCACCTCAATACGAGCCCTTCGGGAATTCAAATCACCGATGACGTCTCCCAAAAATTGAGCTGGTGTCATTATTTCCGCTTTCATAATTGGCTCCAGGATAACAGGCTTAGCCCTAGCTACAGCCTTCTTTGTAGCCATCGAGCCTGCTATTTTAAAAGCCAGGGCCGAAGAGTCAACATCGTGGAAGCTGCCATCATACAAAATCGCCTTAATATCCACCACAGGATAACCCGCCAGGCGCCCGCTTTGCAAAGCCTCTTTAACCCCAGTTTCCACAGCTGGAATAAATTCCTTCGGCACGACACCATTGCGAGTTTGGTCACAAAACCCGAAGCCACTACCTCGTTCTCCAGGTTCAAGCTTAATCCAGACATGTCCATACTGCCCTTTACCACCCGACTGTCGAACAAATTTTCCCTCCGCTTCTACAGGTACAGTGATTGTCTCTTTATAAGCTACTTGAGGCTTGCCAGTTGTCACTTTTACCCCGAATTCATGAGCTACACGCTCTATCAACACTTCAAGATGCAATTCACCCATTCCTGAGATAAGCATCTGCCCTGTCTCCGCGTCGCTATGAACTTTGAAGGTGGGATCCTCCTCGGCAAGCTTAGTTAAGGCACTACCCAATTTCTCCTGATCAACTTTACTTTTAGGTTCTATTGCCATTGAAAGTACGGTATCAGAAAAATGTATTGCCTCAAAAAGCATCGGGGTAGCAGCATTACAAAGAGTATCCCCTGTCGACGTCTTCCTGAGCCCCACAGTAGCAACAATACTACCCGATTCAGCCTCCCCAATCTCCTCACGATGATTAGCATGCATAAGGTATAGCCTACCCAAATGCTCTTTTACCCCTTTTGTCGCATTAAAAATTTGCGCTCCAGTTTTCACATTACCCGAATATACACGCAGGTAGGTTAATCTACCCATAAACGGATCAGAAACAACCTTAAAAGCCAAAGCTGAAAGAAGATTTTCATCGTCTGCTCGGCAAAAGATTTCCTTCCCATTTTTAGAATTGATAGCGCAAACAGGAGGAACATCCAAAGGCGAAGGAAGATAATCTACAATAGCATCAAGTAACGGTCTGATTCCTTTACCTTTTAGCGCACTACCACAAAGAACAGGCACCACACGGTTAGCTGCAGTCAATCTCCTTATAGCTGCTTTAAGCTGAGAAGTAGAAATTTCCTCACCCTCAAGATAGCTAAGCATGATCTGGTCATCATCTTCAGCTAGTTTCTCAATAAGCGCTCGACGATAGCTGGCCACGGTATCCTTATCACTTTCCTGTATAGCACTTTCTATCGGCATCAGCTGAGGATCATCTGCGAAATGAACTGCCCTATTCTCCACGAGATCAACAATTCCTTTGAATGACCTCTCAGCACCTAATGGAATTTGCACTGGCAAGACTCTGGCTCGCAGTCGCTCCTCAATCATGGATATTGTACCAGGGAAATCAGCACCGGTCCGATCCATCTTATTAATAAAACAAATCCTCGCCACATTATACTTATCTGCTTGACGCCACACAGCCTCCGATTGAGCTTCCACACCAGCTACAGCATCAAGCACTACAACACCACCATCCAATACCCTCAGGCTGCGTTCCACCTCAGCAGCGAAATCCACATGTCCAGGCGTATCAATAATATTGATGCGATGTTCTTTCCAATAACAAGTAGTAGCTGCCGCCGTGATGGTAATACCACGCTCTCGCTCCTGCTGCATCCAATCCATCACAGTGGTTCCCACATCCACTTCACCAATTTTGTAAGTACGCCCTGTATGGTAAAGAATTCTCTCAGTAGTCGTGGTTTTACCAGCGTCTATGTGAGCAATAATTCCTATATTTCGTATATCCTCTAAAGGGAAAATCCGCGACATAATCTTACTCTTTACCTCAACCATTGTTTTAACCGTCATGCTGCCTCACCAACGATAATGGGCAAAGGCTTTATTAGCCTCAGCCATCCTGTGAACATTATCACGCCTTTTAATCGTCGCCCCCTGTCCCTGAATTATATCTACCAGCTCAAGGGCCAATTTCTCCGCCATGGATTTTCCACTACGCGCCCTCGCTGATACGATAATCCAGCGCATTGCTAAAGTGCGCCCACGCTCTTTCTCTACTTCTACAGGGATCTGGTAGGTAGCACCTCCAACACGACGTGGCTTCACCATGAGAAGCGGTGTGGCGTCACTAATTGCTTGTTCTAAAGTTTTCACAGGGTCATTATTAAGACGTTGACCAGCAATTTGCATTGCGGTGTAGATAATACGCTCAGCCGTAGCTTTTTGCCCTCTTAACATAACTTTATTAATAAATTTGGCTACAACGACATTGCCATATTTAGCATCCGGAGGCGTTACCCTCTTCGCTACTCTCTTAGCTCTTCTTGGCATTCAACACCTTCATCATTCTTTAGGTTGTTTAGAACCATATTTACTGCGGCCCTGCTTTCGGTCAACTACCCCTTCAGTATCCAGCGTACCACGAATAATATGGTAGCGGATACCAGGAACATCCTTGACTCTGCCACCATGAATCAAAGCCACCGAGTGTTCCTGTAAATTATGTCCTTCGCCAGGAATATAAGCATTCACCTCCAATCCATTAGTTAACCTAACACGAGCAACTTTGCGCAACGCTGAGTTCGGTTTCTTGGGGGTGACAGTCTTAACTTGAATGCAAACACCCCGCATCTGCGGTGACCCTTCAGTCTGTTTCGTCTTACCTTTCACTGCATTATAAGCAAAATGCAACGCAGGAGACTTAGTTCGCTTGGAAAACTTCCGCCGCCCCTTGCGAACAAGCTGATTAACTGTTGGCATTTCCGTAACCTCCTATATCTCTGGACAATCAAAAAACCGCCTAGTCATGCGCCGGTCTACTTTCTCCCAAGATTAGCACCACGCTCGGCCCAAACTAGCCAGCTCTGTAACCCTTATACTTCAGTAGGTAGACAGCAAGTCTGCAGCCTAACACAAGCAAGTAGAAAAGTCAAACAAACGAATTGAATCATCTAAAATCGAACCGAAGGTATTTAAGATATGCTCTGGCTAGCGCTATAAAGGAGGTTAAGCCAGGCAATGGAGAGAATGGACATGCACGCGAGGGATGAATATCTAAAGGTAA
>JAGGZD010000026.1 GCA_021162245.1 Dehalococcoidia bacterium
ATTACCTTTAGATATTCATCCCTCGCGTGCATGTCCATTCTCTCCATTGCCTGGCTTAACCTCCTTTATAGCGCTAGCCAGAGCATATCTTAAATACCTTCGGTTCGATTTTAGATGATTCAATTCGGAGGAGTGAGGAGTATGTTAAGCAAGTGGTATAATTGACAAGATTTGAGAATGATAAAGTGAATTACACCCAAGCAGAAGAATATATCCATAGTTTTATTGATTATGAGATGCTCCCGGGGATACCCTATACTTTGCGTGGCTATGGATTAAAGCATATAGAAGAGCTTTTAGAGCGCTTGAACAACCCTCATTTAGCTGCCAAAACTGTTCATGTAGCTGGTACGAAAGGGAAGGGGAGCACAGCAGCTATGATCGCTCAAGTCTTGAGCACATCTGGGTATAAGACGGGGCTATATACCTCTCCACATCTCCATAATTTAAGGGAGCGAATTAGAATGGATGGCAATTTAATTTCCCAAACTGAATTTGCTGCCCTGGTGGCTGAGCTCAAACCTTATCTTGAAACAATGAAGCATGAACCTTCCTCCAGGCGGTTGACTTTTTTCGAGGGCTTGACCGTGCTTGCTTTTGTTTACTTCAGGCAAGAAAGAGCAGATTTTCAAGTTATGGAAGTGGGTTTGGGCGGCAGGTTGGATGCTACCAACGTGGTTAACCCTGAGGCCTGCGTCATCACTTCTATTAGCTTGGAGCACACACAAATTCTAGGTGATAGTCTGGAGAAGATAGCTTGCGAAAAAGCGGGCATCATTAAGCCTGGTTGTTGGGTGATACTCTCTCCTCAGCCAAGAGAGGTGACTGCGGTAATTAGAGATATCTGCCGCCGCCGGGAGGCGCGGCTAGTTCAGGTGGGTAAAGATATTACCTGGCGTAAGTTAACAGGTGACTTGCACAAGCAATCATTTGTAGTTCATAGTGAGATGGGCACTCACTACTTCACTACCCCACTCCTGGGGGATTACCAGATTGAAAACGCAGCCACGGCAGTGGCTGCTCTGGAGGTTTTGTCCTCTTTAGGGTGTGCTATTTCTACTAAGGATATTGCTCAGGGATTTGCCCGTGTCGAATGGCCTGGGCGATTCCAGATCTTAAGTTATGACCCTATTATGCTGGTTGACGGTGCTCACAACGTGGCGTCTATGAAGAGATTAGTGGAGAATATTAAATCGCATTTCAGTTATGACAAACTTTTCCTTATTATGGGCACATCTTGTGATAAAAACATAGCAGGAATAGTGAAAGAATTAACCTTTTCCTCTTCTCAAGTTATTGTCACGCGTTCTTCGCATCCCCGAGCTGCTTCGCCTTTAGATTTAGCCGCTGAGTTTGCCAAAGCTGGCATCAAACCCAAAATTACTAATGCCGTGGGCCAAGCTCTTTCTCAGAGTTTAGCTCTAGCCAGGAAGAGTGACCTCATCTGTGTTACAGGCTCCCTGTTTGTGGTGGCGGAGGCTTTGGATTATATGGCGAGGCTTCAAACTTCTGGAGGCGAGTTATTCTAGAGGAGAGCTAAGGGCTTCCTTAGGCAAGACATTGGCTAATATTTGTTGTAATGCCATGGTATGGCTACATGTTCCCCATTTAGAAAAGAAAGGGCATGAACATTTCCATTTTCCGTTAGCATAGCTTAACTTATAGCTGTTATTGTCTCCGCGAAAGTCGGCTGCGAGGCCTGATAAAGTAACACGGTCCGGCTCTTGGGCATACCTCCTGGCTTTTTCAATCTTACCAATAATACTGGATCTCATTCACATACTCTCTTCAGTTGTTGATACATATAGTATACTCTATATTCGACAATTTTAAGAAACAACGACTAGAGTATATAATATGTCTTGACGGGAGTCTATGTCTTTATTTCGTTAAGCTATACTGGGAGATGAATCTGTGCGTAATCAATTTACTGATGCCTTGAAAGGGCATAATGCTGACTACGTTGAGATCCGCTTTGAAGAGAGTGAAGCCACTCGCGTTATTTGCCGAAGTGGCAGTCTGGAGGAAGTAAACAGGACTTATAGTTCTGGTGGCAATATCCGAGCTTTGGTTAAAGGCAGATGGGGTTTTGTAAGCTTTAATCGTCTTGACAAGCTGCGGGAAAGGGTGGCGCTAGCGGTAGATGAGGCAAGGTTAGCCAGCGGGGAGGGCTTGGGATTCCCTGCGGCGGAGCCTGTGGTAGATATAGTAACCCAGGAATTTGAGAGAAGCTTGACCGATATTACATTAGCGGCTAAGAAGAGGCTTCTTGATGAATATAATAGTATTATATTAGGCAGCTCAAAAATTCAAAGCTCTAGGATTGATTATCGTGATGTTAAACGTAAGGTCACTTTTGTTAATTCTGAAGGTAGTTATATTGAGCAAAGTAAACCGGATATTGCCTTGCGGCTGACAGCTATAGCGTGTCAGGGTAATGAGGTTCAGCAAGCTGGGTTAAGCTTAGGAAGTAATGGCGATTTCTCGGCTATAGAGGGTCTACATGGTCAGGTGCAGGAGATAGCCAGGCGCGCTGCATCTCTCCTTTCTGCTCCTCATGTAAAAGGGGGTGAACATACTATAATCTTAGATCCTGTTTTAGCTGGAGTTTTCGTTCACGAGGCTTTCGGGCACTTATCAGAAGCTGATTTCGTTTATCAGAACAAGCAATTGTATAATATCATGACCCTGGGGCGGACATTTGGAGCTAAGCACCTCAATATTATTGATGATGCTACTATTCCTGGTTTGAGAGGGAGCTACAAATACGATGATGAAGGGGTGCTAGCAACGAGAACATCTCTTATTCAAGACGGTATTTTGGTGGGCAGGCTTCACTCTCGGGAGACAGCAGCTAGGATTAGGGAAAAGCCTACAGGGAACGCACGTGCTATCAATTATCTCTTTCCCCCTATAGTGCGAATGAGCAATACTTTTATCGAACCTGGCGCATCTTGTTTTAAGGAGATGCTCGAAGGCATTAAGGAGGGAGTTTACGTGAAAGACTGGTATGGCGGGACGACTAGTTTAGAGATGTTCACTTTTTCCGCTGGGGAAGCCTATATGATTCGAGATGGAAAGTTGGAGGAGATGCTACGCCCAGTAGTGTTAACTGGTAATGTTTTTGTTACCTTGGGTAATATAGATGCTATTGGCAATGATTTGAATATGAATCAAGGTGGAGGTTGTGGCAAAGCAGGGCAATCTCCACTGCCTGTTTCGAATGGCAGCCCACATATTAGAATTCGTCATTGTTTGCTAGGGGGAGCGGGAGGTAAGAATAAATACTAAATTCCAGGGATTTATTATTTAGAAATTTATGGAACACTTTTTGGATGTCATTCATTCTGCCCTGAAAGTAGCTGAACAGGCTGAGGTTTTTTGCGTTTCCTCTCGAGAAACCCCAATTTATTTTGAGGCTAATAAGCTGAAGCAAATACAAGCTAAAGAAAATACTAATGTAACCTTGCGAATTTTCCGAGGTGGCAAGCTTGGCATAGCAGCAGCCAGTGGATCTAACAATATGGAAACCTTGCTTGATATGGCTGTGGAAACATCTGAATTTGGAGATCCAACTAATTTCACCTTCCCCTCCCGAATGGATTATCCTGATGTTCACATTTTTGATTCTCGAGTGCAGAAGGTAACGATGGAAGAGATGATCGAGTATGGCGATCAAGTTATAACCAAGATAAAGAAATATGCCCCCGAAATCCTTTGCGATGTTGAAGTAACTAGTGGAATAGATTCAATCTGCATAGTTAATTCTCAAAGAGGGGAGGCGAATTATACTAAGAGCTTTTTTGGCCTTAGCGTGGAGGGCATTATTATTCGAGATACAGATATGCTTTTTACTGGCGATAGTGAGAACTCATGTTGTTTACCTGCTAGCCCTGATCTTATAGCTGACAGAGTGGTTAGGCAGTTGGAATTGGCTAACGAGAAAGTTGCTGTCTCTACTAAGCTGTTACCGGTGATTTTTACTCCTCGTGGGGTGGCTAGCACCTTTTTAACTCCCCTGTCACTAGCTTTTAATGGCAAAGTGGTTTTAGAAGGAGTTTCTCCGCTGGGAGGCAAGTTAGGGGAACAGACTTTTGACAATAACCTTAATTTATGGGATGATGCTACGCTGGCTTATCAGGTGGGGAGTTCTCCCTGTGATGATGAGGGCGTACCTAGCCAGTGCACACCGCTCATAGAAAGGGGAGTAGTGACGAACTTCTTGTACGATTTACGAACAGCAGCTTTGGCTAACACGCGAAGTACGGGTAATTGTAAACGAATAGGGAGTGGTTCTCCTAAGCCAGCTGTGAGCTCCCTCGTTATAGGGGAAGGAGATATTTCTTTTGAAGCTATGGTGGAGGGTATGGAAGAAGGTTTGGTAGTAGAACAACTTATAGGAGCTGATCAAGGTAATTTGCTGGGAGGTGATTTCAGCGGTAATGTTTTGTTAGGATATAAGGTAGAGAATGGTGAAGTGATAGGGCGTATAAAGGATACTATGATTTCGGGAAACGTCTATCAGATTCTGAAGCAATCTCTCGGTATAGGAAATAAAGCGAGGTGGGTTGATGGAATTTTGCGGACTCCTGCTCTATACTGTCCTTGCGTATCGGTAGCATCGAAATAGAAAGGTAACTTTGAAGAAAATGAAGGGAAAAGTGAAGAGTGTAGTAAATCTCCACAGAAGGCCACGCTCTAAGGGCTGTTCTATGTTTGTTTCGTGGCCAGGTATTGGCAATGTTTCTTTAATGGTGGCAAGATACTTGAAAGACAAGTTACACGCTGTGGAAATAGGGGAAATTGAGCCCGTCAATTTTTTTGAACCAGTGGGCGTTGCGGTGAGGGATAATGTAATTGAGAATCCTCGTTTCCCCGAGAGCAAGTTTTACTATTGGAGAAATAAGGAGACTGGCAAAGGCTTAGTGCTATTTATTGGGGAGGAGCAACCTAGCTCCAAGGGATATGAACTGGTTAACTGTATTTTAGATGTGGCTCAGAAGCTTAAGGTGGAAAGGATATATAGTTGTGCTGCTGCTGTGGCAAAGATTCACCCCAGCGAGGAACCCAAAGTGTGGGGGGTGGGTACGAAGCAAGCGCTAGTCACTGAATTGGCTAAATACAAAGTTATTCTTAGAGGGAATCTTCGCATTGCTGGGTTAAATGGATTGATATTAGGGATAGCTAAAGAGCGGGATATTGAAGGTATTTGTTTGTTAGGGGAAGTGCCGACATATGGAACTCAAATGGCAAATCCGAAAGCCTCTCTGGTTGTGCTCAGGGTATTAATCGAAATGCTGGGGATTGATATTGATTTGACTGAGCTTGATAATCTAGCTAAGCAGACGGATGAAGAGATGGGGTTTATAGCCAAGCGAGCTACAGCTGAATTTATCGATCGTTACACTGAACCTATTTGGGAGCAGGATGAGTATGAAGAGGATTAATATAATGCAAATTGAATACCGAGACATGGCGTGGTATTATCAGGTTAGATGTCGGCCTTGACTGAGCTTTATGCTGAAATAGCTAATTGCCAGGATTGTGGCTTGGCTAAGCATCGTATTAAAGTGGTGCCTGGTGAAGGTGCTGAAGATGCAGAGTTGTTTTTTATCGGCGAAGCGCCGGGCTGGCACGAAGACCAGCAAGGGCGTCCTTTTGTGGGGCCGGCAGGGGCGTTTTTGGACCAGTTGTTGTCTTCGATTGGTTTATCAAGAAATCAAATTTACATCGCTAATGTAGTTAAGTGCCGCCCACCGGGAAACCGTGATCCTCTCCCAGATGAGATACAGGCTTGCCGCAAATGGCTTGATCGCCAAATAGAGCTAATTCAGCCGAGTGTGATTATTACTTTAGGCCGCTATTCTTTAATGAGGTATTTCCCTCATGAAAGTATAAGTAAGGTTCATGGGAAACCACGAAAGAAAGGCGATCTTGTTTACTATCCTATGTATCATCCTGCTGCTGCCCTCCATCAGGGGAGACTGCGTCAAGTTATTCAGGCTGATATGATTAAGATTCCGGAGATATTAGCTCAAGCAGGGAAAATAACTGAAACTCCTGCTGAAGCACGGCAATTGGATTTGCTTTAAGGTAAGATTGTGTCGATACGGAAACTGAAAGTAATTCCTCTGGGTGGATTGGGTGAGATTGGCAAGAACATGCTCGCCTTGGAGTATGCAGATGACATTATTGTCATTGATGCTGGACTCATGTTCCCTAGTGAAGAAATGCTAGGGGTGGATTTACTTATTCCAGATATCAGCTATCTTTTAGAAAGACAACAAAAGCTGAGAGGCATTATTATTACTCATGGACATGAAGACCATATTGGCGCTTTGCCTTATATTTTGCCCCAGCTTACACTTCCCGTTTATGCTACTAAATTTACCGCGAAGTTAATTTCTGCTGGACTTAAACGACGGCGGGGAAAAACCAAGGCAAAAATAAATTTGGTTCACACTGGCAGCAGAATTACTCTGGGTAATTTTGCTATAGAATTTTTCCCTGTCTGCCATAGCATCCCAGATGCTGTTGGGCTAATCATTTACACCCCTGTTGGCGTCGTAGTTCATAGTGGTGACTTTAAGGTTGATTATACCCCTGTGGTCAGTAAGCTAGCTGACCTGAGCCACTTGGGCTGGCTGGGCACAAGAGGAGTTTTACTTCTGCTTTCTGACTCCACGTATGCTGAACTTTCTGGATATACCCCTTCTGAAAAAGTGGTTAGCGAATCTCTAGATCATATCGTGCGTGAGGCCCCAGGGAGGGTGGTTATAGCTACATTTTCCTCTCTTGTCTCTCGAATCCAGCAGGTGTTTGATGTTGCTGCTAAGCATGGTCGACGTGTATTTATTACTGGCCACAGTATGGAGGAAATAATACCCTTGGCGATGGAGACGAGCTATCTTGCAATTCCCCCTGATACCCGTTGCTGTTTTGGTGAATTTGAAAGGCTACCTTACAATCAAGTGATTGTTTTAGCTACGGGGACTCAAGGTGAACCTACCTCTGCTTTATCGCGTATGGCCAATGGGACCCATGGGCAAATCCAAATTGTCCCTGGAGACACAGTTGTAATTTCAGCTACCCCTATTCCTGGCAACGAGATGTTAGTTGGCAGAATTGTAGATAACCTCTTCCGACGGGGCGCTAATGTGATTTATCAGAAATTGTCGCAAGTTCATGTTCATGGACATGGCAGCCAGGAAGAGTTGAAGCTGTTGATTAGTTTGGTTAAACCCAAATTCTTTATACCTGTTCACGGTGAGTATCGCCATTTGAGCTTGCATGCCAGATTAGCTCAGGGATTGGGAGTGCCAAGCGATAATGTTTTTGTGCTTGAGGATGGTGATATACTTGAACTGGGGCGGGAAAAAGGAGAAGTAGTTGGGAAAGTTCCTACAGGTAATGTATATGTAAATGGCTCAGTAACCGGTGAAATAGATAGTGCCGTGCTGCGTGATCGCAAATTGCTTTCACGAGATGGTGTTGTAATAGCAACTCTGGTGGTTGATATTGAAAAAGGCAAATTGATAGGAGAGCCTAAGATTGTAACGAGGGGTTTCACCGATGTGTGTGAGAATGAGGCTTTAATAGAGAAGAGCCAGGAGGTAGTGATGGCTGCTGTGAACCATGGGAGAAAGCACTTACTCGAGCGAGGCGATATTGAGGACAAACTGAGAGACTCTCTGGTCAAATTCCTTTACGAACAGACTCATCGAAGGCCTATAATTGTCCCTGTAATTGTGGAGGTGTAGCCGTTATGCCTCGGACAAAGCGGAAGGCCGTATTTAAACCAAAGCGAGAGAGGAAGAAAGGTTTATCAGGCGGGGGACGATTTATTCTTTTTGCTATCTTGGCTGTCGTTGTGATAGGGTTGCTATATTATTTTGGCCCTTATCTGGCTTCCTTGGCCGTTGTGTTATGGGAAGGTGTCCTTACCTTATTCGGCCTCGGTTTGGTTATAATTGCTGCTGCTCTCGGGATGATAATTGGGGTGATATGGCGAGGGCATTTCTCTGCCTCGTTAAGGCGATGGAATTGGTTTGTGGGAGGGGCTATATTAGCTTTAATTGTATGGGGAGGGCTTTCCTTTTGCGCATCTAACAGGGGTGTTCTAAGCCGGGTTACGTTGGGAGGTGAAATTGGATGGAGCATAAGGAAGAATATAATGGGCATTGCTCGCACTATGGATGTTGTGGGTGGTCTTCGGCTGACTGGCCTTATCCTTTTAGGTATCATTTTTGTAGTACCGCATAAATCTTTTAGAATGATAAAGGGGGCTGTTAAGAATGCGGGATGCTTATTTGCCAAGATTTCTCAACCCCGCTTTAGGAGTGCACCTGCTAAGACCATAACTCCCCAATCCCATTTACCTGCGGCTGTTCCTCCCCAGGAACGATCCGATATTGCTGAAGAAACTGCGGCATCTCCCCTTTCCGTTATTAAGGAACGAATCCATGAACGTAGTGAAGGTGCGGTGTGGCAACACCGCCGTGAACCAATTCTTACTCCCAGTGGGTGGCAGCTTCCCCCTATTGATATCCTGGATAAGCCAAGAGAAGTGGAGATGAACAAAGATGCTGTTAATAAACGGGCCCGGCTGGTCGAAGAAGCTTTGGATAGTTATGGTGTGGAAGCTAAAGTGGTGCAAATAAACGTAGGCCCTACTGTGACGCAGTTTGGGGTTGAACCTGGCTGGGGTAGAAAATATAAAAAAGTTATGGATGGTGGTCAAGAACGGCTGGAAGAAGTATCTAAGACTAGGATCAGAGTAGATCGGATTACTTCTTTGGCTAATGACCTGGCTTTAGCCTTGGCTGCTCCTAGTATTAGGATTGAAGCCCCCGTGCCAGGTAAATCTATGGTTGGTATTGAGGTTCCTAATACAACATTTGGCTCAGTCTCTCTGCGTAGTGTGGTAGAGTCTACTGCCTTTCAAAAGATTAGAGCAAGGTCGAAGTTGGCTATTGCATTAGGCAAAGGTGCCGGTGGCGAGGCAGTTTCGGCGGACTTAGCTAAGATGCCGCACCTGCTTATTGCCGGAGCTACTGGTAGTGGCAAGACTGTCTGTCTCGATTCTATTATCTGTTGTTTACTGCTGCATAATACTCCAGGGGATGCCCGTTTCATTATGGTTGACCCTAAAAGGGTAGAGCTGGTGCTTTTCAATGGACTATCTCACCTGGCTGCCCCTGTGGTTGTGGACAGCGATAAAGCTGTAAAGGCACTGCGGTGGCTTAATTATGAGATGGATAATCGTTATCGCCAATTTGCCCAGGTGGGAGCTCGCAATATAGAGGGTTACAATAAAGATCGCTCACCAGGTGATAAGCTACCGTACTTAGTGCTGATCATTGATGAATTGGCTGACCTGATGATGACAGCCTTTGATGAAGTGGAGCGTACCCTGTGCCGATTAGCTCAATTAGCTCGAGCTACGGGTATTCATCTTATTGTAGCTACTCAACGGCCTTCAGTGGATGTTGTTACTGGACTCATTAAGGCTAATTTCCCTACTCGTGTTAGCTTTGCAGTCACCTCTCAGGTAGATTCACGCACTATCCTGGATTCAGTTGGTGCTGAAAAATTGTTAGGGAGGGGTGACATGCTTTATATGCCTAGTGAAGCTAGTAAGCCGAAGCGCCTCCAGGGATGCCTTATTTCTGATGCTGAAATTGAGAGGCTGGTGTATTTCTGGGGCAACCAACACGTGACGGAAGCAAACTATGTCGATTTTGATGACGTGGCTGAAACTACCACTTTAAGTCAGAAGATAGCTTCAGCTCCAGATCCTCTCTTGGATGAGGCAAAGCGTTTGGTACAAGAGCATGGTCATATATCTACTTCTTTTTTACAACGGCGCCTTCATGTTGGTTACCCACGAGCTGCTCGTCTTATGGAGATCTTGGAACAGGAAGACTCGGCAGGGACGGATTGACCTAATGGTGAAGATAGAAGTTTACTTTATGCACCAAATTTATTTAACTTTAAGGCGTTGGCCATTGCTAGAGACATAACTTCTGTGGCGGGGAAGCGTCCTAACCCGCCTTCAAGGCAATCCCGTTCTGAAAACATCTTCACCTTATCAGGGAAGCACCATCTGGACTTTAGCATGAAAGGAACTGGATGCCAGCTATGCCCTGCCAAGGTTGCTGGGGTGGAATGGTCTCCAGTGATAATGAGGACATCCGGATTCAAAGCGAGCAAATTAGGAAGAGCATTGTCTACTTCCTCAATAGCTTGAACCTTGGCTTCAAAATTACCATCCTCTCCCCTGGAATCTGTTGCCTTAAAGTGAATGAAGAAGAAATCATAATCTTCGTAATAACGATGTAAGCTTTCTATCTGGGTTGTTATATTGCTGCCTGGCGGCAGTATCTGCATTCCTATCAATCTTGCCA
Source organism: Dehalococcoidia bacterium (assembly GCA_021162245.1). Taxonomy (GTDB): domain Bacteria; phylum Chloroflexota; class Dehalococcoidia; order GIF9; family AB-539-J10; genus JAGMDB01. The sequence continues at coordinate 10,407 of JAGGZD010000026.1, forward strand.
GGCCACGGTACATAGGATATATGGCGATAGCGGCAGGTTTTAGTCTATAAATCTTACTCATAGTGGGGATATTGGGGTGCTGGGAAAATCCTCTTAGAAGCACCATATTGGCAGGCGATTCACTTTTCAGGCATTTGTGTGCTTGCGAAATAAATTCGTTGACTATTCCTGCCGTTAGCTGTGCTTGTGAAGAGAGAGCCTCTATTTTTTGTGGAGCTACGCCTGCTTGCTGGGGGTCAGAATTCGTCAGCTCAGGCGATAATCCTTTGCCGTGCAGGGTCAGCGCGAATCTATGCTCCTTAACTGTTGTGGTTACTATTCTTGCCCCTGCGACGGCGACTTCTTTATTCAATAGCTGACATAACTCGGCATTTTTCTCTGTGCTGATGCGCCCTGCTCTTCTGTCAGTGATGATTCCTTTGTTATCAATGGTGCAAAAATTGCCGCGGGCTGCAATGTCGTTTGGCTTTAAGTCCAGATCTATTCCCAGGGCCTCAACAATTCCTCGTCCAATGTCATATTTGATGGGGTCATAACCAAAAATTGCTAGGTGTCCAGGGGTACTTCCTGGTGTAATTCCAGGACTCACGGTGTCAATGAGACCGCAGATTGACTCCTTAGCAATCTGGTTTAGATTTGTTTTCTTCGCTGATTCTAGCTCTGTTTTGCCTGTCTCTGGACGAGGCAAGCCTCCCAACCCGTCAATTACCAAAAGCACTATTTTAGATGGTGATGTGAGGGAAAGTTTCATCAAATGTTCAAATCCAATCATGATATATACTATTCTAACTACTTGAATCCCCTGTTGACAAGCTGGCTTAGTAACATTAGTATGGGACGTTAGAAATGCCAGAAAGCATGGAGCGCAAATTCATCCTGGGTGTGGATATCGGTGGCACTAAAATTGCTGCTGCCATTGCCACTATTTGTGGGGAGATTGTTGTGCGAAGGCGTAATCCTACTCAAGCCCAATCTGGAACTGATGCTGTGATACATAATATTCTCGCCACTATGGAGGAAACTATAGCTTCAGCTAAAATTAATCCCTCTCAGCTTTTGGGCATAGGCATTGCTGTTGCTGGCATTGTAGATGGTGATAATGGCAAGGTTATTTTTTCTCCTAACCTTCCTGACTGGCATGAAATCCCTTTGGAGAATATTGTTCAACAGCGGTTTCGCGTCCCTGTGTACATGGGGAATGATGCTAGTATAGCTGCATTAGGGGAGTGGCATTTTGGACTAAAAAGGGGGGTCTCCAACCTGATTTATGTTACGATAAGCACTGGAATTGGTGGTGGCATAATTGCCAGCGGCAAATTGTATACTGGGGCCTGTGGTGCCGCTGGTGAAATTGGACACATGATTATTGATGTCAATGGACCACTTTGTAGTTGTGGCAACGGTGGGTGCTGGGAAGCTTTAGCCTCGGGCACCGCTTTGGCCAGGGAGGCAGCGAAGCAAATTGCAGAAGGCGCTGAAACATCCATTGCTGAACTTACAGGTGGTGACATAAGCAAAATTGATGCCAGGGTTGTTTTTCTAGCAGCTAAGCAAGGAGATGAATTGGCCAAAGAGCTTATCTCTCGCCTGGGATATTACTTCGGTATAGGCCTGGTTAATTTGGTCAACATTTTTAACCCGGAACTTATACTGCTAGGTGGTGGCGTGGCCAAGATGGGCAACCTATTATTTCAACCAGCAATAAAAGTAGTCAGGGAAAGAGCTTTTAGCGCATTGGCTAATACTGTTGAAATACAGCCTGCTATATTAGGAGATGATTCTGGTGTGCTCGGAGCGGTAGCCTTTGTCCTGGAGCACTCAGCTTAGTTAAGGTGGTGGTTCAGGGGGAATAATTGTTGAATTCTTGTTTGATTAGCTAGAAGATATTTAGAAAAAAAGGAAAGCCTAGAAACATAAGGTATGCGTAATGGCGTGCTAAGGTGATGATGTAATTTACACTTTGGTGTAATGGCTTTTTACTAAAGTTTCATGGTTATTCTGCTTTCCTCAACTGAAAGCCTCTCTATAGTGAAGCCAAGCCTCTTAGCCAAGCTTATCATTCTTATATTGTTATTTAGTACGACCCCGTATATGCTTTTGAGACCTTTGTGTACCGCTATTTCTACCAACATGTCAGAGAGTTTTAGCCCCAAACCGTTGTTTTGAAAATCATCAGCAACTAAGATAGCGAATTCCCCAGTTTCCCCGCCAGGCTTGATTATTAGTCTTCCAACCCCGACATTTCTTTTTTTGCCATTGGAAGTATATTCAGCTGTAATTGCTATTTCCCTGTCATAGTCGATGTTGCAAAATCTAGTGAGCATCTCGTGAGTCAGCTCTTTAATTATATAGAAGAACCTATATCTCATAGATTCCTCCGATAAACTTTCTATGAGCTCTTTTTCAAGCAATTCATCTTCGGGTCTGATAGGTCTTAGTAGCACAGATCTGCCATCTGTACATATCCAAGGCTGCACGTATCTACTTGGATAAGGGGATATTATTAGGTGAGAGTGCTCAGGTATTTCCTGAGATATCATCTTCTCATCAAGAATCACTCTTGCGTCTAGAGCAGTAACCGTGTTACTGTTTACAGCTAACGGATTGATGTCAATCTCTTTTATTTCCGGGAAATCAACGATTAAATTTGAAATTCTTACTAAAGTCTCATCCAACAACTGTAAGTTGGCAGGTGGCTTAGTCCTGAATCCTTGTGATAGTGCTTTATAGATCTTTGTCTGTTCTAATATTCCTCTAGCTAATACCTGGTTTAGAGGGGGTAACCCAACTGCGATATCTTTGAGGAGCTCTACCTCCACTCCACCGTGGCCAATCATTATTACAGGACCGAAAACTGGGTCCTTTTTGCTCCCAACAATAAGTTCATAATCATACCCTCCAATCATTTTCTGTATACTGACCCCTTCGATTCTTGCATCAGGTTTGCGTTTTTTAACATTTGCCATTATTTCATCAAATGCTTTCTGAACTTCATTGCCTGAGGAGATATTCAATACTACCCCGCCAACATCTGATTTATGGGTTATGTCGGGAGAAGATATTTTTATTACCACTGGATACCCGATCCTCGATGCTATCCTGGCAGCGTCGTCTGCATCTTTAGCTATATGTGGAATTGTGCTAGGGATTCTGTATGTTCTCAGGATTTCCTTTGACTCTTCCTCTGATAAAAGTGTTCTTTTCCCTCTTAATGCTTTACGGGTGAGTGCTTTGAGGTGATTTTTGGGAACTCCTATGCTCAGAGGTAATTCCCCGGGAGTTTCATATAGCATTTCCAGATTACGAGCATATTGGTACATGTATAAGTATGTTTTGATTGCCTGTTCAGGAAACTCATAGGTGGGGATGTTGTTTTTGAAGAGTAACTGTCTTGCCTTATTTATTTCTCCATCACCTATCAAAACGGCCAGAATAGGTTTATCAAGTTTCTTAGTATGTTTAATAATAGCCTTTGCCAATTCAACGGGATCAGCTCCAGCTTGAGATGTATATATAATTACAACGCCATTAACTAAGGGGTCTTTGGCAATAACTTCGATAGTCTTCACATATTTTTGAGTATTCGCATCTCCAAGGATATCAATGGGATTAGATTTACTCCAGTTAGCAGGCAAGAATCCATTCAATGTAGATAAAGTCCCCTCGCTTAGCTGAGCTAATTTACCACCCTTGCCTATCAGAGTATCCGTGGCTAGGACTCCTGGTCCACCAGCATTAGTTACTATGGCTAAATTTGACCCCTTAGGTAGTTGGGCAGTGTTCAATATAGCAGCACAATTAAACAGGTCTTCGATTTCTTCTACCCTTACGACACCGGCTCTGCGGAAAGCAGCATCATAATATAAATCTTCTCCCACTATAGATCCTGTGTGAGATTTAGCTGCTTCTACACTTTCCTGGAACCTTCCTGGTTTTATTACGATTATAGGTTTAGTTCTAGCAAACCCCCTGGCTGCGCTCATAAATTTTTTGGTACTTCCTATAGATTCCAGATAGATGATTATACTTTTGGTTTCGGGGTCTTCACCAAAGTAGTCTATTAAATCTCCGAAATTCACATCTAGCATGGACCCCAACGAAACGAAGGCGCTGAAACCTATATTTCTGCTAATTGCCCAATCAAGGACAGCGGACCCTAAAGCTCCGCTTTGTGATAGGAAAGCCACATATCCAGGTTTTGGCATCTTCTTCGCAAATGTGGTATTTAAATTAGTGCTGGGTCTAATTGTACCCATACAATTGGGTCCCATTACCCTAATATTATATTGCTTGGCTATAGCCATTATTCTATTCTCACGTGCCTTTCCCTCTGTTCCTACTTCCTTAAAGCCAGATGAAATAATAATGATAGCCTTAATACCAACCTTGCCACACTCTTCAACTATATCAGGAACAGTTCGGGCGGGCGTCGCAATTACGGCAAGATCAGGAATTTCAGGTAGGGAAAGGATATCAGGATAGCATTTCATTTCGAATACCTTTTCTCTTTTGGGGTTCACTGGATATATCCTGCATTTATCTTTCGTCTCCAGTAGATTCTCTAGGATTACTCTTCCTACGGCCTTTTCCTTTTCCGTACTTCCTATGAGGGCTACGCTGCTGGGGCTAAAAAAGAATTTTATCTTTTCCACGCTTTTATCTCTCCATTTATAATTGCTTATTAGCTGATTTATTTAGCAAGTTACATATACTATGTTACTCTGTTGCTACTGTCAAACACGCTAAGGTTATACGATTCTGTCACTATCTAGTTGTTCATGGTGACATTCACCTTGAACAAGAAAGAGCGGAGAAAATTGATAGTGTTGCGCCAGATAGAAGTGGACAAAATGATTGGCTGTGTAAAGGTGGGCATGATAGCTAATGTGCATAGGCTACTTGAGAATTTTCTGAGTAAATATATATTGGGTGGTTGTTTTTAGCACTCTTCTTAACAGGGTTAATTGTGGTTTATATATCGTAATTCTCCCATTCTGAGGTTGAGCAGGCATATTAAGAATTTTTGATATGATCTCCTCTTCTATGCCCGTTTGGCATATTATGGCTGCCTCCGCTTTATTTGCTCCCAACTCTATGAGTATAGGCAGTAATAGTGCTACTTGCTCATTGGCGTTTATAAGGCTTGCAAGATACTCAAGCTCTTTTCGTTTAAAAGAATGAACGCTGCTATCACTACACTTTACGTGTGGATATTCTTCACCCAGTAGAGAAGATAGGGATTTCCGATTTTGCGGTAACCCCGCATTTACTATCCTGAGTTCGCCTTTCAAACACTCTTGAAGCATCCTGTCATAAGATGAATCACCAATCATCGTTCTACTATTGTGCAAGCAATACCTTTACGCGTTTCAATCGTGCTTTCTCTTCTCTATCCCTTTCTTCGAACTTCATATTCAAGTAATTTATCGTCACCTCTAATGAAGGGATTATCATGTGTTCTAAGGCGTTGGTTATCCTCTTTGTCCTGTTTATTTCCATTCCCAATAGCTCCAGACTTCTCTGAAGTTCTGCTAGTTCTACAGTATGCTTGAGACATCTTTTATACAGTTGGGTTGTGTGGTCTACCCACGAAGAAGTATCGGACAAATTATATCTCCTTATTGGCTTCTCCTTTTCTTTTCCCGTTATCTCAAAAGAGGGGATTCTCACACCTGCTATGTTTCTTGAGCTGGCAGTGATCCTTAAATCAGTCTCGCTTGCTATTAATTCCTTTTCCAGGGCTATATATCCATGATACCCACTGGCAATTGATAATGCTTTATAAGCTGAGGAGAAGCTGTCAACCAGATTTTTTTTGGCCTCTATTGTGTCTCTCGCTGTCTGCAGGAATTCCATGGTCAATATTGAAAGCCTATCCTTTACTATTTTTTGCACTCTTTGCGCTAGTGTAAGCTTGCGCTTTAGTTTTACAAGCTCAATTTTTGTAGGTCTAACTTTAATTAGTTGTGACATCTTGCTTTACGTTTGTTTTTTCGAGTATTTTGGAAGATACTTTTTGATGAATTTCTCACTAATTAATTTCAGGTCTTCTTCAGGTAATACTGAGAACAGGCTCCAGGCTATATCCAGAGTCCCTTCCACGCTTCTTTTTTCAAGCTCACCCTGGGCTATAAATTCACTCTCAAATTTATCTGCGTTCGTCAAATATATTTTATCTCTTTCACCTAGTGCCTCTGCGCCTATGATAGTCGATATTTCCCTGAGGTAACATCCTTCAGCATAAGCGGCGTATGATTGCATGAAGGCATTGTTATGATCCTCTCTGGTTTTATCTGGTCCAATTCCCTCTTTCATCATTCGTGAGAGGGACAAGAATACATCTATTGGCGGGTATATCCCCTTTCTTTCCAGGTTTCGAGAAAGCACAATTTGTCCTTCGGTGATATAGCCGGTAAGGTCTGGTATAGGGTGTGTTATGTCGTCATCAGGCATAGTTAGTATAGGCATTATAGTTAGTGAACCTTTTTTCCCCATGATTCTACCTGCTCGCTCATACATCGTAGCCAGGTCGGTGTACATGTATCCTGGATATCCTCTTCTAGAAGGTATTTCTTCGCGCATAGAGGAAAGCTCGCGAAGGGCTTCGCAATAGTTGGTCATGTCAGTGAGTATTACCAGTACGTGCATATCCTGTTCCCATGCAAGGTACTCGGCTGCGGTCAAAGCTAGTCTGGGCGTTGATATCCGCTCTATAACCGGATCTGATGCGGTGTTGATGAAGGCAATTGTTCTATCTAAGGCGCCTGTCCTTTCGAGGTTCCTTATAAAAAAGGAGGCATCGTCGTAGCTGATGCCGATAGCGCCAAATACCAGGGCGAATTTCTCCTCCTTTTTGCTCTTGACTGTAGCTTGTCTGATTATTTGAGCTGCGATTCTATTGTGGGGCAAGCCCGATCCACTGAATATCGGTAGTTTCTGCCCTCTAACCAGGGCGTTCAAGCCATCTATCGCTGAGATGCCTGTTTCAATAAACTCGGCTGGCGGCTGGCGAGAAGCAGGATTTATAGGTTGACCGTTAATATCTAGATAGCCGTCTGGGACTATGGGGGGAGCTCCATCTATAGAGTCTCCCATTCCGTTGAAGATTCTGCCTAAAATGTCAGTAGACACAGGCAGCTTTAAGGTCTCACCTTTGCACCTTATTTTACTCCCGATAAGATCTACTCCACTGACTCCACCAAATACCTGGACTACAGTCGCTTCCTCGCTGATATCTATTGCCTGACCACTCTTTATCTCTCCATTACTGAGTTGAACGTCCACTATTTCATTAAATTTTATGCCGGGGATGCTTTCAGCTATGAGCAGGGAGCCCTTGGCTCTATTGATTGCTCTCCCTTCCTTGATGTAGAGCGAAGAGATATTCATGAAACACCTCCTTTATGAACTATTAAGCCCTTCTCCATTTCTAGCCATAGCTCTTTGATTTGCCGTTCAAATGTTTCATTGGGAATGTCTTTCATTCTTGATATTTTATATACCATGGGAGATGAGCGGATATTCTCAATGCCTGTCCCAGAATTTAACATTTCCTGGGACAGTTCATAAAACCTGATTATTGTTTTTAACATAAGTCCGGCTTTTGCTGGTGTACAGTAGGTATCAACCTCGTGGTAGGCGCTCTGCTGGAGGAAGTCCTCGCGTATCATTTTAGCGACGAGCAGGAGCAGTTTATCCCCTTCAGGCAAAGCTTCAGGGCCTACGAGCCGTACGATTTCTTCCAATTCAGCTTCCTGTTGCAGCACTCTCAGAGCAATGGCCCTGGTATTATGCCAACCCGGATCGTTCTTATCCCACCAGTCCATAACTGCATCTACGTATAGGCTATAGCTGGTGAGCCAGCTTATGGCAGGGAAATGTCTCTTATTTGCCAGGGAAACATCTAGAGCATACAAAGCATCTACTATTCTAATAGTGTTCTGTGTTACTGGTTCACTGAAGTCAGCTCCGGGAGGGCTTACGGCGCCAGTTATTGTTAGCGATCCTTTTCTTTTGGGGCTGCCCAAGCAGTTAACCATCCCTGCTCTTTCATAAAAGGAGGAGAGCCGCGAGCCCATGTATGAAGGAAATCCCTCTTCGCCTGGCATTTCCTCGAGCCTGCCTCCCATTTCCCTCATAGCTTCGGCCCATCTTGATGTTGAATCGGCAACCAGCAGTATGTCGTAGCCCATATCCCTGAAATACTCCCCCATGGTGACGCCGACGAAAATGCTTGCCTCACGAGCTACGACGGGCATGTTGGAAGTGTTGGCTATGAATATTTCTTTCTCCTGGAGTAGCCTGCCAGTGCTGGGGTCATTGAGCTTTCTGAAACTATGAAGCACATCGGCCATTTCATTTCCTCTTTCGCCACAGCCGATGTAGATGTTCAGTTGTGTTTGAGCCCATCTGACTAGCTGTTGCTGGGCAACAGTTTTCCCAGTGCCAAAACCTCCGGGCATTGCGGCTTTACCACCAAGAGCTAAGGGGAACATGTAATCTATGATTCGCATGCCGGTAGTAAGAAGCCCTGAGGGGTCGAGTCTCTGTTTATAAGGCCTGGGTTTCCTTACTGGCCATTCCTGCATTAGCTTTAGCTCATTCACCTCATTTTTATGCTCTACCCATGCTATAGGTTCCTCAACAGTAAAATCACCTTTGCGAATTTCTCTAATATTTCCTTTAATGCCTGCTGGCACCATTATCTTATGCTCTATAAGGTTGGTCTCGGGGACTGTGCCTATTATGTCTCCTCCGCTGACAGGGTCTCCAACTTTTGCTGTGGGGCTGAATTGCCATTTCTTATCGCGCGGCAGTGCATATGCTTTAGCACCTCGTTTTATAAACGAACCTGTGTTTTCAACAAGGGTAAGCAAAGACTTTTGTAAGCCATCGTAAATGGATCCTACGAGCCCCGGGCCTAACTCAGCACTCAAGATTTTGCCTGTACCTCTCACTGTTTCGCCAGTTTTTAATCCCAGGGTATCCTCGTGCGCTTGGATTATGGCCTTGTTTCTTTCCAGGCCTATTATTTCTCCTACGATTCCCTCTTTCCCTATCTCAACTATTTCATAAACTTGGGAGCCCTTCATATTATCCGCTATAATCAAAGGCCCTGAAACTCTCCATATTTTACCCACGGGTCTCTACCTCCTTAGCTAAACTTATATTTCTACATCAAACCCTATAGATTCTTTGATGAATGCATTGTAATAGCTGCTGATGTTCTTGTATTTTGTGCCGACTTTCGGTGGGGCTTCGATGATCACAGGAGTTATTCTCTTTTTCTCTCTAACGTGAGCCAATATGTCTTTAACATATTCTACATAGTCTTCCAGTATAATTATCACGCCAATATTTGGTTCATTTATTAGTTCACTCAGAGCCTTGCGCACATCTTCGCGGATGTTGGTGTTACCTTCCATAATATAATATCTAGCAACGCCAGCTAGCCTGAGCCCGCTAACCATCTCTTCATCTCCTATAGCGGCAATACTTAAGAATTTGGCCTGTGCCATGCTCACAATACTAAGTACTCCTTTATTTCTTCTGTGGGAATGCTGTCGGTTATTGCTTTCAGAATTAATCTCAGGTTTCGTATTTCGATCTCTTTACGTATTAGATACCAGGCCATCACCAGTGGGGATAATACCCTCGGTGATAATATTTCCTTAAGCAGCCTGAACTTATATTTATCAATGATTTCGTCTACGGCTGTGACGCGGCCAGTGTTGGAATAGCTATTTAATATTTCCTCGGCCACATGCTTGTATTGGGGATTTTCTAGTTTCTGGGGCAACTCAGTGAGTTTGCAGGACAGCAATTCCTTGGCGACTTTATTTGTAATTATATACCCTTCAGGGAAGGTGTATGCCGTAGCATTCAGCTCTATGCCTTCAATGATGGCGCGTGATACAATTTGTAAGTTTGCCATGTCTATTGAGAGGCCAATGGCCTTTGAAAGAATAGAGCCATCCTTTGTGTCTCTGGCGATTTTTAACAGGTTTTTGTAGTACTCGCTATCTAACTTAGCTTCAGTCAGAAATTTGGATTTCGTCTCTCCTGTTGTCGTATATCCCTCTAGTGCTGGTATGTAATTTCCTAGTTTGCACCTGGTAAGTATTTTGGTGATGTTATCCAAATTCTGGGCGGCGGAAAGCTTGTTGAGCAAGCCATTGTTGTGGATAATACCTATCGGTAGCATACGGCCCTTCTTACCCGTTGAAATGTTCTGTAAAGTAGCTTTAATATTTAGAACATCATACTTTGCTAAGTAGGCCTTCGATATTTTCAGAATATCTTCTGGAAGAAGCTTAAATGAATCTATGTAATTTATGCGCTGTGCAAAGTATCTCCATAGGTATTCATCTACAGCATTAAAGCTTTTGGCCTCTAATTCTTCAAAATAGCTCCCTATATCTGTCTCTCTAATGGTTCCCAGAGCATCTTGAATGTTGGATGCCATTGACATGCTATTTACATGTTCAGAGGTGATGATTTTGGCCTCTTCGCCTTTCAGGTAAGCTGATATAAATGGGTATTTTGTGTCAAACAAAACTGACTCCTATGGAGTTTTGAAAAACTTATTGCTTATTTCAGGCAATAGTATTGGCAATAGCATCTCAAGTCTGCTTTCATAACTGTTGTCTATGCGTAGTGTCCCATCAATGTTTTCGGCTATAATCCCCCCTGTAAAATTAGCTTCCTTGACCTCCGTTACCCTAGTAGCTAATTGCTTGTTGCTTTTAAGGAGCTTTCGAGTGGTGTCTACACTTCTAGGCGGAACATAAATCCTTATCTTGCTTGCACTGGTTGCCTCTACTGCTTCCTGGATTAAGTTCATAGAATAATTTTCATTACTTGAAATCTCAGATAAGTCTTGTCTTATCCTGTCAGTCAGTTTGTTAATTACCGCATTTTTCGCGTTTGACAGTTCCTGGCGTGACTTTATGGAAGCCTGAGCTACGATTCTAGTAGCCTCTTCCCTTGCTTCTCTCAATACTTTTTGTTTTTCTTCTTGGAGCTTTAGTTCTCGCTGCCTTTTTGCTTCTTCTCTCTCCTCCCGCGCTCTCGCTTCAGCATCCTTTATTATACTCAGAGCCTCAGCCTTGACTTTATTGATAACAACTTCGCCTATGTTTTCCATTTTGAGTTTCCTTTAAAAAAGCCCCAGCATGTTTAAGGCCATTATGGTAAATACCAGTCCTAGCACACCTAGCAACTCGACGAACACAGCTAACATCATGGCATTCGTTAGTATCTTCCCCTTTGTTTTGGGTAGAAGTGAAATGCCCGAGGCGCATACGTTGCCTTGGTATATTGCAGAAAATAGTTCAGCGAATCCTGCTATGAGGCCGCAAGCGAGAACGGCAAAGCCATTGCTGCCACCAGCATCGGGCATAGCAGCAAGGTTAGGAAGCACCCTTGTTAGGATAAGTATCAATATTATGAGTCCGTAGAAGGTTTGTGTCATTGGTAGGGAGACTAGCACTATGACATTCCTGAGTTGCCCAGGCTCCTCTCCCAGTGTGGCTGCTCCAGCAGACCCAGCAATTCCCAATCCTATTGAGGAGCCTAGCAATCCGCCGATCAATGCTACAGCGCCCCCCAGAGTTGCTAATGAAATTGGATCAACTAACATTTTTATCCTCCCTTTCTTATTTTAAGCCTGCACCTTTATAGGCACGAGCATGCGCTTTCTCAGTCTAAATGGGCTGTACTCACTGCCACCACCGTCGTAGAATTTGAGCAGAAATTCTACAAAGCATAGCCTGAGGGAGTGCACAAAGCATGAGATAGTACTGAGTAACAGGTTGAATATGTGTCCAAAAAGCAGAATCGTAGTCGCTAATAAGATGCCAGTAATAAGTCCCCCCGTATTGGCGGGCATCATATTCATTGCTAGGCCTGCTATCATGTTAAAGACCGCGGCAAGGTAATATGTGGCTAACCCAACGCCTGCCAGGCGGCAGTATGACATAATATCTCCCAGAAGTCCGGTTATGTCAAATAGCCAGAGAATGATGCCCAAGCCGCGATACTGCATGATAGACGCGGCGATAATTAACGCTCCGCCTAAAAGCATGAAGTACAACAAAATTGAGTACGCTTGCTCACCTAGTGGCAGAGTGCCCATACTAAGGAAATTGAGAACCCATGGGACCCCTGCTATTTCAAGTATAAATAAACCAATTTTACTTGTGATTAGCCCCTTGTTTCTTTCCTTTATTCCTCCAACAATTGCTATTACATGGCCTATGTTTACGTGGATGAGGCCTATTACTATGGCGAATGCCATAAAAGTCATGGCATCTAGAAGGAGACTTTGAAATGCCGGTGCGAGTGCCAGATTTTCAATTCCCAGGAATGCAGCGCAAAAATCACCCAGGTAGTTTCCAGCGAGCAAGCCAATGGCCAGGGAAACTCCACTGCTTATATAAAGCAACCTTTGGAATAGTTTGAAGCCCTCGGATTCCGTGTCATCCACAAGTTTTGGTAATGCGAATTTCGCTAGTAGCACGAGGCATACGGAATACACTACATCCCCTAGCATGAGGCCAAAGAAAAAAGCAAAGGAATAGGATACAACTGGCGTTGGATCCCATTCCCTGTATTTTGGAGTGCCAAATAGGTTTACAATGACTTGAAATGGCTTGAAGGCTTTTAAGTTTCTTTGTTTGGTAGGAGGTTCTTCTGTTTCATCGGGTTTCCTAGTATCAATAAACACGTGGGCTATGTTTCCCTTGAGTTGGGAAATAGTATCCTCAGCCATGTTTTCTGGAACCCACCCCTCGATTAGAGTTACATACTTTGCTTCGCAAGCCTTTTCTAAAGCTGACAATCTTTCATTTTCCGCAGACAGCGCTTCTCTGAAAAGAAGGAGGCTCTGTAAATTCTCTCTGGTTTTTCCTTCAATCTCTTTAGCGAGCGTTGCTAATTCCTCGTTAATGCTATGGGTTTTGCTTTCAGATTCCTCCAAAAAATCCCTTAGTGTTAGATCCTTGCTTGGTATCTGGAGAATTCTGCCCCCATTATCCTTGATTGAGGTTTCTATGATTCCCTGGTTTTCAACCCTGGCAATTGTATAGAGGATAGTTTTATTTTCTATTATGGTGATTGAGCTTGCAAGTAGATATGCTCCAATCTTATCTTGTAAGCTTTTGTATAGTTCGCTTGGGACTATGAAAGCCCTGGAGAAAAGATAATTTCCAGAGAAAGTTAAATCCACTAACCTAATGTTTTCTTGTTGTTCCAGGGGTTCGAGGTATTCCTTCAGGTCTTTAAGTTTTTTGGATTCTTCTTTGAGCTTAGCGGCTCTCTGGTGCATGTTGTTGAGTTTGGTGCATATTGGGCTGATTTCACTAGCAAGCTCGCTGAGTGGTCTGGCATATATGACCTCGACATCCTTTTCTAAGCGGATTTTTTCCTCTGGCATGTAAGTTAGAATATTGTTGATGGTCGCTAATAATTCAGCAACCTGTACTCTTTCATTTCCAATGGCTTCCTGGTCGATAGGTTTTAGTTCCTCGCCTTCCTCAATGTGGAGTGCCCCAATGCTATGCAGGGTTTTAAGGGCTTTAGTGGAGTTATCCTTGGTGGTTACTATCCTTGTCTTAACCATAGGGTCAGGTGTATTGAGGAATATAGGTTTCACATCAACCTCGCCCTATGACAATACCCACTATATATTTTACAGTCTCATCTATTTTCTTATCGGCATGGGCTTTGATTTCAGAAGCTTTGTGCACAGTTTCTTTATTTTTCTTGGCGGCTTCCACATTAGCTCTACGTACAATTTCCTGACATTCTGTTTCCACGCTATCCATTGGCATCTGGGTGGAAATAATCTCTTTGGCTTCCTCTCTGGCTTTGAGGAGGATTTCATTGGCGTTGGCTTTAGCCTCTTCTAATATCTTTTTGGCTTCGTTTTCTATACCTTCTACGCTTTTGGAGATTTCTTTCATGGATATAGCACACTCACTTAATTGTCTTTGTAATTATTACTAAGTAATAAATGTAGTTGAACTTCCTGCTGACAATCGCTTGTTTTATCATTAAAGACATTATTCTAACCAATAATTATGGTAGGTTCCGTTACCTTTGTCAATGGGGCGAATTGAATCATCTAAAATCGAACCGAAGGGTAGGTTGTTAAATCATATAAAATCGAACCGAAGGTATTTAAGATATGCTCTGGCTAGCGCTATAAAGGAGGTTAAGCCAGGCAATGGAGAGAAT